>NZ_JAYSGF010000059.1:0-19478 GCF_041912965.1 Chromobacterium sp.
CGCAGCCTCTGCAAATGCTTCTTCAACTATCTGGAGATGTTGTTGAACCTGGGAGTGCAACAGGTGGACCTGGTGCGGCATGTGGAGGCGGTACAGCGTTTCTATCTGAGTCTGGATGAGCTGTACGCGGTGCAGCGCAATCCACGGCGCAAGAAGAGGAACTAAGCCGGGGAAGAGCAGCCGGCCCTGCGGGGCCGGCTGCGCGGTTTCGTTACCAAGAGCAAAGGCTAAATCTCTTAAGGGACCAATTGGAATTTTGTCGATACCATTTGAATGGTTGTGAAACTTGTCAAACTGTCGTTGTGTACTTTTATGGATACACTGCTTTAAGTAGATGAGCTTTGCCAGAATTTATCAGTTGATGGAGTTTGATATTTACGGTGTGGCCAACTTAATTTGACTTGGAAAACTAACATTCAATTATGGGAATTGCTATGGAAAATGAAATGACGGTTGAAGATGCTTACATGGCTTTTGAGCTTGGTGCCATTATCTCTGGTGTTGACTTGGTTTCCGAGTTTTACGGAAATTCTTCTTATAACTGGAATCTGATTCAAGTTTTGACGGCTTTGAGGCCGCATCGTGCAGGATATCGCATCCTGATTACAACCTCCATCAAAGAATCCAAGCGTGAAGAAGTCAAAAAATTGATTTCAAACTTCATGGATTTCGAAGAGGATTACGATTTGCTGATGCGTGCAGATGATGATAATCGTGATTATATTGAAATCAAGAATGAATGGTTTCATAATGGCAAGATAAAATATCCTGTTCGGATGTTCTTTGAGCGTTCCAATGCTCATGCCGATATGTGGCGCGGGCTGGGGCTGAACAGCGCCCAGGTTTGATGAAGTGAAAAGCCCTCTTTTGAGGGTTTTTTTTAGTACTCCTTTATTATTAATCACCCGCTGTGTGGCAAAGCCCTGCGCTTTGTCGTCAAAGTGGTGGACGTGCGCGCGGCTACGGCCGAGGAAATTGCTCACCAGTAGGTGCACGGCGAGCACGGGCATCAGCACGGATTCCCCAGCCTCATACAGGCAAAGCCCTCCCAATTTGGGAGGGCTTTTGGGTCTGGGGTCTGGCAGTTGGGGGGGGGGGGGCTGCTGATATGCGTAGGAGAGGAATAGTGCAGGGGGCTATCAGTTCAAGTAGTGAGTTGTGAGTTGAGGCGCGTCACTAACTCGGCGAAAGCGGACGAACCAGGCAAAGCCCGCACTGGCCGCTATCGACCCACTGCAGACATTAACGTTTAAATTCACCGGCCTGCGCGGTTTTTCGCGCAGGTCCGGTGGATTGATTGGTTAGCCATGAACTAGCTTGCCAGCCAATCTTTCCACCCGTGGTGCTGCACAACAAGGTTAAAGAACTTTTCGACATCTGATGCAGCTTTAACCTCAAGAGGGTTAAGGGTAACGGTGCACTTCCCTGAAGCTGCGTCAATGCTGATTGATTCAGCTTTGATTAAATCATTTCTGTGCCAAGCGGAATCTTCAAATTCAAACCCAACTTGTGGGGCGACTTCTGACTCGACGTCCTTTGAAACATACTTAGTTACGAGACCAGTACTCGGCGAATGGAAATAGATGTTGCGAACTAAGGTGAACTTCATAGGTGGTTCCTTCGGTGTAGGGTTACTAAATGACTAACGTAGAAGCTTAGGGGCGCGAAGCCGGCTTGTCAGCGTATTGACCCTCGAGAGCAAATTATTTGGCTGTGACTTGACGCAGCACACGGCTAAAGTCCTCAAGAAAATCGGTAAGCTCCTTTTTCTGCTCTGGACTTTCTGGTCTAGCCAATACTGTCAATCTGTCTTTGAATCGGAGAATAAGCGTCAGATAGAAATTGCGTTTCTTATCTTCAGCACCGTTTAGATTCTTAGCAATGTTGGTTAACTCTTCACGGGCGTTTTGAATCTGGGTGTCGAAGTCTCCAGAAAATCCACGCATCAAATTATTTCCAATCAACCTCGCCTGGAGACACTTGTTTTTAATTTGATGGGTTGATGAACGAATCTCTATCAACAAACAACTCATGGAGCTGCGCATCTTCTCAATTGGCGTTTCTGGGAAATGATCATCTATGCGACTGAAGGCCATGTTGTCAATCAGCGCCGCAACCTTCTGCTTTGAAATATCAACTGGCTTCCAACTGTGAGCAAATTCGTTCCGAATCTTACGCAGGCGCTCTAGGTCGAGAAATTGCTCTTTGGTGATTAGGCCAATGGCGTAAGCAGCCTTAATACGGGAAGAAAATGTTCCCAGAGGAGCATTGAAGCCCTCGATAAGTTGTGTCGTCGCCTCGGAGGGCGTCATGAATGCCTTCAGTAGTTCGCCGAGGGCTTCTTCAGCGAATGCCGCTAATGAGAGGACTAAGCCTCGATCATCAAGGTCAAGCAGTGATCTTGTGAGTAGGTTTATTCCACCAAAAACCTCATCTTCTGGTTCGGATGAATCTGGACTCTTCGTTTCGTTCAGCATCACAGCCTAACGTGAAAGCGGCACCAGTTGGTGCCCGAAATTTTTAAAACGTCAACCGTAATTAAATACATATGGACAAGATACCAAAACCGGACGAAGCCCAATATTTACAAGGCAGATCGCTCATTTCATGTGTTGGATAAAACCCAGAAACACGGCATACTGAATCGAAGATTACACCAAGCAAGCCGCGAGTGGAATGACCGCTTCTGGCCGATAGCAGTCATCCTAGCACAAAGACATGATCGGCTTATTAGGCCGAAAAGCGGCTTCTGCAAGCTGTGTTCAAGTTAACAGCCAATCGCCAGAGAAGGCCGGTTATCCAAGCAGAATTTCTGCCCAAACACCATTCACCAGAGCGTGATAGTGCCAAGCGTTACTGCCCTTGATTCCAACGACAAATGCCCCTTTAACCATCGTGCTCACACTGACCACTTTTTTCGACACAGCATCTGCAAACAGAATGCATATGTCATCAATTGAAGAGGGTTCGGTCACTTGTCCGGTAATGCTTTCTTTCAGCTTTTTGGTCGCTTTAGTGACAGTGTCTTGTGACGCAGTTAGGGGGCGTATCACGTCCGCCACATCCTGTGCGATTTGAACCGCATTTGTACCGGCGGTCATCTTTCCAGATATGGCAGATAGAGCCTCCAGCAGTGCGATATGTGCAAGGGCTGCAGCTGGCATAGGATGATAGAGTATGGAGCCTTCCTTGCTGGTCACCGACACGCTTCTCTTGCGTCCCGGCACAACATTGAGTGCTGTGCTCTCAGCCAAATCCCGCCCTGCCGACCCCACGCCTGCGTCCGCTGCAATATGCAGTACGTGCGTCTCGGTGAGCGTGAAGCGACACCCGCTCAGTGCCACCGTCAAGAAAAAGTCATGGTTTGCTTCATAGTCAGAGCGTTTTACACATGTAACTTTCGCCGCTTTATAGTTAAGTAGGAATGCTTTCTGCCAGTTGTCCGTCAATTCTCGAGACAGTTGCCAGCTACCTTCACCCAGTTTTTTGGCACTAACAAAAATGCTATCCCCATCCCCTATTTCTTTCACACCGCCAGCTAGCTCACTGTACGCATGTATCTCCTTGATTTTTCCCCGTTCAACCTGAAGTAGGTGCCAGAATTCAATATTCTCTTCTTGGCGTTTCTTAAGGACTATTTCCGGATCTTCCACGCTGTCAAAATCAACCCCACTCAGATCAAAATCATCAAACACACACACCTCCAGATAAAGCTGTAATTAGTTAGTGGTCAACAAATCCTAGACAGTGATTTGAGTTGTAGCTCCCATACCGCCGGTGGCAAGCCAGCGTTGGTTGTATGCGGGAGCCGCCTGTTGTAGTGCCACATCAGATACAAGCCGATATCCTGCTTGGGGTGGTTGTCAAATGATATTACAGCTTGAATTGCAGATTCAGGCTGAATGGATCACCAGTCTGGCTGCTCATGATCATGTTGCTAGTTTTTCATGTGTACTTTGCTATTCACTTGAAACACCACCAGCAGAGGACGCTTATTGTGTAAAGCTGCCATTAGTTGCTGTTTTACGGGATGGTGGCCTCAGCCGAATAGCCGAACAACGACATACCCCACTATAAAGCCACCCTCTCTAATCAAACCCCCGCCGCCACCTTCTCCAAACTCGGCAAAGTATGGGTATACAGCTTGGCCAAATCCTTGGGGTTGGCGATGGTTTCAAAATGCTCCATCTTGATGGCTAGGAATTGCCCATTGCTGCCATCGCGCACTTCACCCACTTCCAGCGCTTTCAGCGCACTGATCCAGTACCAGTTCTGGCCCATATTCCCCTTGTCACAGTAGGCGTACCACAGCGGCAGGCGGAACAGCCGCTCGAAGGTAAGCGCTTTTTTGAGTTCTTCTTCCAGGCTGAGGGTGAGTTCGCCGCGCGATGGGGTGTAGTTCTTGGCATCGATGGCGATCATGCCTAGCGAGGGCAGCAAGAGCAGGAAATCCGGCCGTTTGGCCGTGCCATGGAATAGGGTGGCGAAGCTGTTCTTGTTCTGGCAGATGCCGACATAGGCCAGCTTGTGCTGCTGGAACCAGGCGTTCAGCGCTTTCTCGCCCTCATGGCCTTTTTTCTCCGCCGTGTTTGGAGCGGGCTTGGCGGGAATGGAGGGCTGAGCCGCGGCTGGCGGCGGGGTCGGCGTGGAGGGTTGCGCCGGTGCTGGGCTAGCGGGCGGGATGGAGGCTTGGGGCTGGATTGGCGCTATTGCTTGCGGCGGTGTTGGCACCGCGTTTGGTTGTGTGGCTGGAACTGCTGCCGGTGTAATCGGCTGCTGTGGGGGACGAGGCTTGAAAATATTTGCGAGGGTGAATGCCATGATGTCGTTTGAACTGGTGATTTAGAAAAGGATGGGACGGCTAGCCGGCTTGTCGCGCCAGGTCCGCCTGATAGGCGGCGTCGCGGTCGTCGAACAGGCCGATGTGTACCAGGCGGGCAATGATGGCGCCGCGGCTGCGGCCCAGCTGTTTGGCGATGGCCTGGCTGTCCGGCTGGGCCGGGCTGTGCCACAGGGTTTTGAGTTGCTGGTCGTCGGCCACGGTCCAGGCCGTGCCTTGCTTGTCGGCGACGGGCGGCGCGGCGGGTTTGGCCGGCGGCGTTTCCGCGGCGGCGGGCACGTCCCAGAGCGGCGGCAGTTGCAGCGCTTGCATGCGCGCGTTGTCGGCTTGCATCGCCGCTTGCTGGTGCTCATACAGCCCTAGGCGGACCAGCCGCGAGACGATGGCAAGCGGGCTGCGCCCCAGTTTTTCCGATAGCTGGCGTACCGGCGCGGGGGAGGCTTCCCATAGCATGCTTAGGCGGTTGTCTTCGGCTATGGTCCAGCGCTGGCCCTGGCGCGCGCTGCCGGGAGCCGGCTGCGGCTCGGGCGCGGTGGGCGGGTCTGCGGCGTGTTGTTTGGCGACGCGCTTGAGTTGCTCGTAATACTGCGCGCGCGCCTTGTCCAGCGCCGGGTCCTTGGGGGTGCCCAGCGGGTCGCGCCGGCCGGCCGGGTCTAGGCCCAGGACCAGTTGTTCGACGATTTCGAGTTCTCTCATAGGGATGCCCGGAGCCGGTCTCGCATTGCTTGCGGGGCGGGTGCCGCCGTGGATAAGCCATGTTATCGCCGCGGCCAGGCTGTATGCAAATTGAGTTTGCGGCGCGCGGCCCGGGGTCGGGCCGGCGCGCGCTTCAAGCTTCGATTTCTATCAGGGTGGGATTGGCGGCGGCGGCGGCCTGTTCCAGCGCCTGGCGCAGCAGCGGTTCCGGGGTGCCCAGTGCCAGGGTTTCGGCGCGCCAGCCGTAGGCGCGGGCCAGCGCCGGGAAGTCCGGAGTGTAGAGATCCACGCCCAGCGGTTCCATATCGGCGGCGCGCATCGCGCTTTTGATTTCGCCGTAGCCGCGGTTGTTGAGCAGCAGCACGATCAGGCGGGCGCGGGTTTCCATTGCGGTGCCCATTTCCGCCAGGGTGAACTGGAAGCCGCCGTCGCCGGCCAGGCACAGCACCGGCCGGTCCGGTTCGGCCAGCGCGGCGCCGATGGCGGCGGGCAGGCCGTAACCCAGCGCGCCGAAGCCCACGGAGGCGTTGAACCAGCTGTTGCCGCGCGGGGCGCAAAAGCCCAGGTTGCCGGCGTAGACCAGGCGGGTGGAGTCCCCCACCCAGCGCGCTTGCGGCAGGATGTCGCGCACGCGGTGCAGCCAAGCCAGATCGGCGGCGTGTTCCGGTTCCATTTCGGCGGCGGCCAGGCGGCGGGTGGCGTCGGCGCGTTCTTCGCCCTGGCGGGCGGCGTCGGTCAGTTGCAGCGTCAGCAGCTGCAGGGTTTCTTTGGCGTCGCCCAATAACGGCAGGTCGGCGCCGCGGCCGCGGCAGAGTTGTTCCGGGTCGATGTCGATGCGGATCAGTGTGCCGGGCAGGCGGAAGCCGCCGTCCACGTACATGTCGAAATCGGTGGGCCCCAGTTCGCAGCCCACGGCCAGCACCACGTCGCTGGCGGCGATCAGGCGGCGCGCGGCCGGCAGCGAGGGGCTGCAGGACAGGGCCAGCGGGTGGCCGTCCGGCAGCGCGCCGCGCGCGTTGATGGTCATCAGCGCCGGCGCGTCCAGCATTTCCGCCAGCCGGCTCAGTTGCGGCGCGGCCTGGCGCGCGCCGCCGCCTATCAGCAGCAGCGGCCGTTCCGCGCTGGACAGCAAGCGGGCGGCGCGGTCGATGGCGGCGGGGGCGGCCGGCCCGCGCAGCAGCCGCATCGCCGGCGCTTGTGGCGGCGGCAGGCCGTCGGCGGGCGCGGCCATCAGGTCCAGCGGGATTTCGATGTGCACCGGGCGGGGGTGGCCGCCGTCGAACACGGCGAAGGCGCGCGCCAGCACTTGCGGCAGTTCCGCCGCCGCGGTCAGGGTGTGGCTGAAGGCGGCGATCTGGCTGGCCAGCGCGTGCTGGTCCGGCAGTTCGTGCAGGTGGCCGTCGCCGGAGCCCAGCTTGCCGCGCGCGTTGACGCCGGAGATCACCAGCAGCGGGATGGAGTCGGCGTAGGCCTGGCCCATGGCGGTGGCGATATTGGTGAGGCCGGGGCCGGTGATGACGAAGCAGACACCGGGTTTGCCGCTGACGCGGGCGTAGCCGTCGGCCATGAAGCCCAGGCTTTGTTCGTGGCGGGCGGCGATGTGGCGGATGCCGCTGCCGGCCAGGCCGCGGTAGAGCTCGATGGTGTGGACGCCGGGGATGCCGAACACGGTGTCGACGCCGTAAGCCGCCAGCCAGGCGGTGAGGTAGCTGCCCAGGGTGACGCTCATGCGGATTCCTTTTGTCTTGGCGCGGCGGCGCGCAGTTGGCCGGCGAAGCGGGCGATGCGGCGGCAGGCTTCGGCTAGGCGTTCGTCGTCCACCACCAGGCCCAGGCGGATGAAGCCGGCGGCGGTGGGGCCGAAGGCGGCGGCGTCCAGCACGGAGACGCCGGTGGCTTCAAACAGCTTCCAGGCGAAATCCCCGGCTTCCAGGCCGCAGCCGCGCACGTCCAGCAGCAGGAACATGCCGGCTTCCGGCAGCGGGCAGTGCAGGCCGTCCACGCCGCTGAGCAGGCTGTGGGCCAGGTCGCGCCGCCGCCGGTACAGCGCGCGGACGGGGTCGACGAAGGCGTCATAGTCTTGCAGCGCCAGCAGCGCGGCTTGCTGGATGAAGCCGGGGAGGCCGTAGAGCATGCACAGGGCCAGGGTGCCCATGTGCTGGATCAGCGGGCGCGGGCCGGCGGCCCAGCCCAGCCGCCAGCCGGCCATGGCGTGGGATTTGGACAGGCTGCCCAGGGTCAGCGTGCGCTCGGCCATGCCGGGCAGGGCGGCGATGCTGTGGTGCGGGGCTTCGAAACTGAGGCCGGCATAGACTTCGTCGGCCACCACCCACAGGTCGTGGCGGTGGGCCAGCGCCGCCACCGCGGCCAGTTCGTCCGGGCGCAGCGCCGCGCCGGTGGGGTTGCAAGGTGTGGCGAGGAAGATCGCGCGGCTGCGCGGGGTGACGGCGGCTTCCAGCGCGGCCAGGTCCAGGTGGAAGCCGTCCGCGGGCTTGACCGGCACCGGCACCAGCTCGGCGCCGCTGGCGCGGATGCTGGCTTCGTAAGTCAGGTACATCGGTTCCGGTACCAGCACTTCGTCGCCGGCCTGGCACAGGCAGAGCGCGGCGGAGAACAGGCCGTTTTGCGCGCCGGCCACCACGATGACGTTGTCGGCGTCCATGTCCAGGCCGGTGGCGGCGGCGTGGCGGCGGGCGATGGCGGCGCGCAGGTCGGCGCGGCCGTCCACCGGGCTGTAGTGGGTATCGCCGTCGCGCAGCGCGGCCACCGCGCGTTCAATG
The DNA here is from genome assembly GCF_041912965.1 of Chromobacterium sp. Classification (NCBI taxonomy): domain Bacteria; kingdom Pseudomonadati; phylum Pseudomonadota; class Betaproteobacteria; order Neisseriales; family Chromobacteriaceae; genus Chromobacterium; species Chromobacterium sp. Next base: position 8,316 of record NZ_JAYSGF010000059.1, read on the forward strand.
ATGGGGGCCGGGGTGGCGAACTCGGGGTCGCCCACGCTGAGGATGATCACGTCCTCGCCACGGGCGGCGGCTTGCTGCGCCGCCAGGTGGATATTCCAGGCATCGACGCGTTCGCCGGCGATGCGTTCGACCAAGGGGGAAAAGCGCATGGAGGTCTCCGTAATAATGGTGTAGGGCTATGTCAGAAGGCGGTGCGGACCGGCAGTTTCTTTTCCAGTCTTAGGAAGACGCGTTCTATCAGCCAGGCCAGCGCGAAATAGATCAGCGCCACGGTCAGCAGCGGTTCGTAGGTGCGCAGGGTTTGCGCGCGCACCAGGTTGGCCGCGCCCAGCACGTCCATCACCGCCACGGTGGAGGCCAGCGCGGTGGATTTGAGCAGCAGCACGGTTTCGCCGGCCAAGGACGGCAGCAGGATCAGCAGCGCGCGCGGCAGCCAGATGCGCCGCGCCATGGTCAGCCGCGGCATGCCCAGCGCGCGGGCGGCTTCCAGTTCGCCCTTGGGCACGGCGGCCAGGCCGCCGCGCACCACTTCGCCGACATAGCCGGCCACGCTCAACGCCAGCGCCAGCGCCACGTACCAGAAGCCTTCGCGCAGATAAGGCCACAGCAGGCTGTCGCGCAGCGCCGGAAAGCCGGCGAACAAGCTGCCCAGGCCGTAATAGAGCACGTAGATCTGCACCAGCAGCGGGGTGCCGCGGATCAGGTTGGTGAAGGACAGGCTGAGCCAGGCGAGGAAGGGCTGGCGGGACAGCCGGGCAAAGCCCACCGCCACCGCCAGCGCGAAGCCCAGGCCGCCGGAAAGCAGCAGCAATTGCACGGTGACGGCGACGCCGCGCCAGAGCATGGGACCGTAGTCTTGCAGCCATTGGAAGTTCATGCGGGTCTCCCGTTCACAGCGCCGGTTGCCAGCGGCGGAAGCGGCGTTCAATCAGGCTGAAGCCGGCGTTGGACAGTAGGGTCATCAATAGGTAGATGGCGGCCACGGTCAGATAGAACAGCAGGTACTGGCGGGTGGAGCCGGCGGCCTGCTTGGTGGTGAACAGCAGTTCGCTGTAGCCCACCACGCTGATCAGCGCGCTGTCCTTGATCAGCACCAGCCACAGATTGGCCAGGCCGGCCAGCGCGTAGGGCATCATCTCCGGCAGGATCACGCGGCGGGCGGTCAGCCAGCGGCCGCAGCCGAAGGCGCGCGCGGCCTCGATGTGGCCGTGCGGTATCGCCTGCACCGCGCCGCGCATGATTTCCGCCGCGTAAGCGCCTTGCACGATGCCCAGCACCACGATGGCGGCGGCGAAGCCGTTCACCTCCACCTGTGGCTGGCCCAGCAGCGCCGCCAGCGCGTTGATGGCGTCGCCGCCGGCGTAGTAGAGCAGCAGGATGAGCAGCAGCTCCGGCAGCGAGCGGCACACGCTGGTGTAGGCGTTGGCCAGCCGTTTGAGCAGCGGGTGGCCGCCCAGTTTGACCAGAGCGGTGGCCAGGCCGATGAGCAGGCCCAGCGCGAAAGCGCCCAAGGAGATTTCCAGCGTGACCACGGCGCCTTGCAGCAGGGCGGGGCCCCAGTCGCGGACTACGGCGTCGTAGGCTTGTTGCAGTGCATCCAGCATATAGGCTCTCCCTGGGGCGGCTCAGGCGGGCGGGTCGCTGTCACTTGGCGTCCGGCGAGATGTTGACCTTGAAGTATTTCTTCTGGATGGCGTCGAAGCTGCCGTCGGCGCGCAGTTGCAGGATGGCTTGGTCGAACTGCCGCTTGAGCGCGACGTCGGCCTTGCGCAGGCCGGCGCCGATGCCGGGGCCGAACAGCGGGTCCTTGGGCGCCAGGCCCTTGGATTCCAGCCCGGAACCGTCCTTGCCGCCAAGGAAATCGCTGGCGGCCAGCGCGTCCAGCAGCATCAGGTCCACGCGGCCGGCGACGAGGTCGGCGTTCAGTTCGTCCTGGGTGTTGTAGTAACGGATGACGGAGCCGGCGCCGTAGTATTTCTTCAGGAAGTTGGCGTTGGTGGTGGCGGATTGCACGCCCAGGGTCTTGCCCTTGAGGCCGGCCGGGCTGAGGACGGCTTTCTGGCCCTTGGGGCCGACGAACTCGGAGGCGGTGTAGTAATAAGGCAGGCTGAAGGCGATGACTTTTTCCCGCTCCGGGGTGATGGACATGGAGTTGAAGATCACGTCTATCTTCTTGCTGTTGAGCGCGGGGATGATGCCGTCCCAGGACACTTCGGCGATTTGACAGCTTTGCTTGAGGCGCTGACACAGCTTGCGCACCAGTTCCACTTCAAAGCCGCTCCATTGGCCGTTGCTCTGCTTTATGGTGAACGGCGGGTAGGGTTCGGCGGCGATGCCGATGCGCAGCGGGTTGGCGGCCGCGGCGGCACAGTACAGCACGGCGAAGGCGGCGATGAGGGCGCGGAATCGGTTCATGGGATTTCTCCCTGGGTGTCAGGCGTTGACAAACTGGCGGCAGCGTTCGCTGCGCGGCGCGGCGAAAACCTGTTCCGGCGGGCCGGCTTCCTCGATGCGGCCCTGATGCAGGAACAGCACTTTGCTGGACACTTCGCGGGCGAAGGCCATTTCATGGGTGACCAGCAGCATGGTGCAGCCTTCATCGGCCAGCTGGCGTATCACCCGCAGCACTTCGCCCACCCGTTCCGGGTCCAGCGCCGATGTGGGTTCGTCGAACAGCATCACCGCCGGGCGGGTGGCCAGCGCGCGGGCAATCGCCACCCGCTGTTGCTGGCCGCCGGATAAAAAGGCGGGATAGGCCTGGCGCTTGTCCGCCATGCCCACCTTTTCCAGCAGCGCCTCGGCCAGCGCCACCGCTTCGGCGCGCGGCTGGCGCAAGACGCGCACCGGCACCTCGATCAGGTTTTCCAGCACCGTCATGTGCGGCCACAGATTGAAGTTCTGGAACACCATGCCCAGCCGCGAGCGCAGCCGGTCCACCTGGCGCGGGTCGGCCGGCGCGCGCCGGCCGCGTTTGTCGGTGCGCAGGGCGATTTCCTCGCCGGCGATCAGCACTCGGCCGTCGTCCGGGACTTCCAGCAGGTTGAGACAGCGCAGCAAGGTGCTCTTGCCGGAGCCGCTGGCGCCGATCAGCGACACCACTTCGCCGGCGGAGGCGGCGAAGGAGACGCCGTCCAGCACGACTTGGCCGTCGAAGCGCTTGCGCAGGTTTTCCACCGCGACGATGGGCGCGGGGGGAGGGTGGATGGCGGGGGTGGGGTGATGCATGAATCTCTCCTCCTTGCGGCTGTGGCAGCCTGCTGTAGTTGTGTGCCGCGTGTGGGCGCGGCTCTGCTGAGTGTGGCAACATCCATGCCAGCGGCCCGTTTTTTTAATTGCATGAATTTAAAGGGGTTTTGCGCTTGCTCGCGGCGACGAAAACCGTCAATACTGCAACTATTCATAAAAACGCCGAATTTTCGGCGCCCGCGCTTGTGATGCGGAGTAGAGGGGGGGGCATGGACGCGGACCTGAGCCAGGGCATTGCGCTGTTTGGCGATTTCTTTGACGCGATCGGCCTGTCGGTGGCCATCATCGACCAGGACGGGCGCTACGCCTATTACAACCAGGAGTGCTCGCAGCTGGACGAGTACACCGCGGAGCAGGCGCTGGGGGCCTATTTGCTGGAGCTGTACCCGGAGCTGGACGAGAGCAGCAGCACCTTGTTGCAGGCGCTGCGGCAGGGCCGCAGCTACCGCAATCATTACCAGCGTTATCGCAACCCCAGGGGCAAGGCGGTACATCAGGTGCACACCACGCTGCCGCTGAAGCGCGCCGACGGCCGCATCGTCGGCGCGGTGGAGCTGTCCCGCGATCTGACCGTGGTCAGTCCGCTGCATCAGGCGCTGGTGGATTTGCAGCAGGGGGTGGCGGAGGAGGCCGACGGTGGGCTGATGGGCATCATCACCGACGACGCGGTGATGAAGCAGCTGATCCACCAAGCCCGGCGGCTGGCGCGCGCCGATGTGCAGGTGTTGATCCACGGCGAAACCGGCACCGGCAAGGAGCTGTTCGCCCGCTTGCTGCACCAGGAAGGGCCGCGCGCCGAGCGCCCCTTCGTGGTGCTCAATTGCGCGGCGCTGCCGGAGCCGCTGTTTGAAAGCACCTTGTTCGGCACCGTGCGCGGCGCCTTCACCGGGGCGGAGGACCGGCGCGGGGTGCTGGAATCCGCTCATGGCGGCACTTTGTTCCTGGACGAGATCAATTCGCTGCCGCTGTCCATCCAGGGCAAGCTGCTGCGCGCCTTGCAGGAGGGCACGTTCAGCCGGGTGGGCTCCGGCGCCGAGGTGCGCGTGGACGTGCGGGTTGTGGTGGCCAGCAACGAGTCGCCGCAGCGGATGCTGGATGAGCGCAAGATCCGGCCGGACCTGCTGTACCGGCTGAACGTGGGCTGTCTGGCGGTGCCGCCGCTGCGCGAGCGGCTGCGGGACATTCCGCTGCTGGCGCAGGCTTTCTTGCGCAAGCACGGCAAGGTCACCGGCCACCGCGTGCAGCGCATCAGCCACGCGGTGATGGAGCGCATGCTGCGCTATCACTGGCCGGGCAATGTGCGCATGCTGGAGAACGTGCTGCTGCGCAGTCTGATCCTGTGCGAGGGCGGAGACGAACTGGATTTCCTGTTGTTGGAGGAAGAGGGCGAGACGGCGCAGCGGCGCGCGGAGGAACGCCGACCGCCGGCCGTGCCGCCGCCGGACGGCGAGGGCACGCTGGAGCAGCGGATGGCGCGCTATGAGCGCCGGCTGTTGGTGGATTGCCTGGAGGGCTGCGCCAATCTGACCGAGGCGGCGCGCCGGCTGGGCCTGCCGCGCGCGACCTTGCAGTACAAGTTGAAGAAGCATGGGATACAGCTGGCGCGCACGGTGCTGGGGTGAGCGGAGCGGGGCATGGCGTCCCTCGCGGCTGAGTCGCTGATTGGGAGCCAGAGCGCTGGGCTGTCGGATCAATAACCCCAGGGTTATTGACTGGCCTGTTGTAGAAGCTACAATAAGCTCTGTCCGATAGTCTGCTCAAATGTCGTGCGTGCAAGGGCGCGACAAGGTGAAAACAAAAGCAGAATGTAGAAGTGCTACCTGAGCATTCTGAAGCTGTTCTCACCGTACCGTGTTCACGAAGCGCAGCAGATCGCAAACCGGTTCTAAGTGTAGGGGCGACGCCGTGACCAGCAAAGAAGTCATCAGCATGATAGAGGCCGACGGCTGGTATCTGGTTGCCGCCAAGGGCAGCCATCAACAGTTCAAACACCCGATCAAGACCGGCCGGGTGACGGTGCCTCACCCCAAGAAGGACATACCGATAGGCACGCTGAACAGTATCAAGAAACAAGCGGGTCTCAAGTAAGGAACCATTATGTACTACCCGATTGCAGTTGAACCCGGTGACGACCAACATGCCTACGGCGTCATCGTGCCGGATCTGCCCGGCTGCTTCTCCGCCGGGGACACTCTGGATGAGGCCATCCGGAACGCCCGCGAAGCCATTGAGCTACATCTGGAAGGGCTGGTGGAAGACCTGGACGTCATCCCTCTGGCCAGCAGCGCGCAGGCTCATGTCGGTAAATCGGAGTTTGCCGGCCATCTCTGGGCGCTGGTGGATGTGGACATCACCCGCTATCTGGGTAAAGCGACCAAGATCAATGTCACGTTGCCGGCTAACCTTCTGCACCGTATCGATGAATATGTCGCTTCCCACCCGGAATACGATAGCCGTAGCGGTTTCCTGGCCAAGACCGCGCTAGAAAAGCTGTTGTGTCGGCCGTAAAAGCGGTTAATTTTGCTGTTTGAGCATGGATGTGCCGCGGAGCGCACTCAGCCTAGGCCCGCGAACAAAACCGCGCAGCGTACCTGAGCCAAGGCGCGCCGACGCAGGCAGTACAAGTGGTACGACCAGGAGACGCAACGCAGGATCAGGGGTTTTGTTAGCGGGCCTTAGTTACAAATCCAGCACCAGCGGCCCGTTCCCCGCCGCCCGCGACACGCAGATCATGATGCGTTCCCGCCGCTCCGCCGCGCTCAGGTATTGGTCGCGGTGTTCGGCGTCTCCTGCCAGCAGCCTGGTCTCGCAGCTGCCGCAATAGCCTTCCCGACATAGACAGTCCGGCCGCAGCGAGCTCTGCCGCTCTATCGCCGCCAGGATGGATTCGTCGGCATCCACCCGCAGCCGCAGGCCGGAGCGGGCCAGTTCCACCTCGAAGCCGGCGCTCGCCGCCGCCGTGTCGGCGCTGAAGCGCTCATAGTGCAGCCGGTCGGCCGGCAAGCGCCGCGCGCAGGCGTCCGCAGCCGCCGCGATCAGCCGCTCCGGTCCGCAGACATACACCTGGCTGTCCGCCGGCGCGGCGGCGATCAGCGCGTCCAGGTCCAGCTTGCGGCCGGCCCGGCTCTCGTACAGGCGGATTCTGGCGTCGCCGCGCTCGCTGCGCTCGGCCAGCTGGGCGGCGAAGGCGGCGCCGGCGGCGTCGCGGAAGGCGTAGTGCAGCTGGTAGTTCGCGTCAGCGCCCAGCGCCGCCATATGGGCGATGAAGGGCGTAATGCCGATGCCGCCGGCGATGAACAGCCGCGGGCCGGGCACGGCGGCCAGCGGGAAACGGTTGGCCGGCGCTTGCACCTGCAGGCGGCTGCCCGGCGCCAGCGCGTGCAGATAACGCGAGCCGCCGCGTGAATCCGGTTCGTGTTTGACCGCGATGCGGTAGACCCCGCCGCCGGGGTCCAGCAACGAGTAGGCCGCCGGCCGGCCCGGCGGCGGCATCTCCACCACGATGTGGCTGCCGGACGGGCAGGGCGGGGCCGGGCCGTCCAGCGGCCGCAGGGTGAAGGCCTTGACGCCGGCGGCCACTTCTTCGATGGCGCAGACTTCGGTGACGATGGCGGGCATGTGCGGCGCTCCGGTTCAGCCGCGGTAGGCGGCGGCCACCATCTGGTGGAAATGGGCGATGCCGTGCTCGCTGATGCCGCTGCGCTGGCTGTCCGCCATGATGCGGCCCTGGCCGCGGTAGCCGCGAGATTGCAGCCCGCGTTGCACGCTTTCCACCAGCCGCAGGTCTTCGGGGCGGAAGTCGTCGCGCGCCCAGCTGACGAAGCGGCGCTGTTCCTCGCTCAAATCCTGGTTGAGGAAGAGGATTTCGTAATGCTGGACGGTGACGCCGGCGGATTCCGGAAATTCGTAGATCACCGTCATCGCCGCGTCGCCGGGCACCACGTTGAACATCACGCCGGGCCACAGCCAGTAGCCGTTGAAAGCCTGGTTGGCGGCCTCGCCGTCGAAGGCGTAGCTGCTGTCGCTGGATTGGGCGGCGCCGCGCTGCAAGGTCCAGCGGCCGTGAAGGCTGTGGGTGTAGCCGTCGGTGGTCACCGATTGCGAGAAGCTGGGGTGGGCCGGCGCGCAGTGGTAGCACTCCATGTAGTTGTCGACGATGACTTTCCAGTTGGCCGGCGTGGTGGTGACCACGCGCTCGGCCACCTTCAAGTCCGCCACTCGCGGGCACACTTGCATGAAGTGCTCGCGCAGGCCGGCGTATTCGACGTCAATGTCCACCGCGTCCGGGTCCATGTTGACGAAGACGAAGCCGCAGTATTCGGCCACCCGCAACGGGCTCAGGTGACTGCCGGCCCGGTCGAAGTCCGCCACCTGCTCGCAGTTGCGCGCGTGGGCCAGTTGGCCATCCAGCTTGAAGGCCCAGGCGTGGTAGGGACAGGTGATCACATTCCTGGCTTGGCCGCTGCCGCTGAGCAGCTCGTGGCCGCGGTGCGGGCAGACGTTGTAGAAGGCGCGCAGCTCGCCGTCGCGGGCGCGCAGCAGCAGGATGTTCTCGCCTATCACCCGGCGGGTGACGTAATCGTTGGGCCGGGCCAGCTCGCTGCCGTGGCACAGGCAGAGCCAGGATTTGGCGAAGATCTGTTCTTTTTCGTACTGGAACACCTCGTCGGCGGTGTAGCAGCGCGCCGGCAGGGTGTGGGCGCGGTCGATGTCGCTGCAGAAGTCGGCGGGCAGGCGCGGCGCGGCGGGCGGGGGCTGGATGATGGCGTGCTGCTGCATGACGGGGCTCCTTAAAAAGCCTTGAGTGGGGGACGGCTGTTGATGATTTAACGGTTTGCCGGCGGCTGCGGAGCGGATGGCGGCGACGCTTACTTTTCATTGCGCGACAATTTGCATTGGCGCGAACCGGGCGCTCGCGCTTATGCTGGGTCTTGGACTGGGGAGGGCGCGGTGGACGAATACCATTTCCTGCTGTTGCCGGAGTTTTCCTTCATCGGCTTCGCCGCGTTGATGGAGCCGTTCCGCATTGCCAATCGCTTTCAGCCTGGCGCCAGCCGCTGGCGGCTGTTGTCCGTGGACGGGCAGGCGGTGGCGGCCAGCAACGGCATCGCGTTGATGGTGGACGGCGCGCTGGCGGAGGCCGGGCCGTGCACCTGTCTGTTCGTGGTCAGCAGCTTTCATCCGTTGCGGCATTACACGCCGGAGCTGGGCGCGGCGCTGCGGCGGCTGGAGCGCGGAGGCGTGACCCTGGGGGCGATAGACACCGGCTGTTTCATCCTGGCCGAGGCCGGCTTGCTGCGCGGCGAGACGGTGACGCTGCACTGGGAGGCGATTCCGGCTTTCCGGGAACGCTACCCGCAGGTGACCGCCAGCCAGGAGCTGTTCCTGACCGAGCGGCGGCCCACCTCCGCCGGCGCGGTGGCCGGGCTGGACCTGGCGCTGGCCTTGCTGGCGCGCCGTCACGGCCGCGAGCTGGCGCTGGCGGTGTCCGAGCAATTGGTGCAGGGGCAGATGCGCAGCCCGTCCGAGCACCAGCGCCTGCAGGTGGCCAGCCGCTATCAGGTGCACAACAAGAAGCTGGCGCAGGCGATACGGCTGATGGAGGAGCAACTGGAGGAGCCGTGGCCGCCGGAGGAGCTGGCCGCGCGTTGCGGCGCCACCCGCCGCCAGCTGGAACGCTTGTTCCGCGCGCATCTCAAGGCCTCGCCGGCGGAGTTCTACCGCGCGCTGAGGCTGGACCGCGCCCGCTGGCTGCTGCGCCAGACCGAACTGAGCGTGGTGGAAATCAGCGTGGTCTGCGGCTTTGAGTCGCCGTCTTATTTTTCCCGCGCCTATCGCAAGCGTTTCGACCGCAGTCCAAGGGAGGATCGCGAGGATCGCAGCGGTCTTTAGGCCGCCCATTGGCTGGCCGCGGACGGTTTTATCGGGTACTGTTGAGGGTTTGGATTGGCGCGGGCGGCGCGCCTCCATAAAATAACAGGGCAAACCCCAAATAGCCCTACGCTGGAGAAACCCGAAAATGGCCATCATCCGTCAGGAAGACTTCGTGCAAAGCATTGCCGACGCCTTCCAGTTCATCAGCTATTACCATCCCAAAGACTATATCGACGCGCTGTACCAGGCGTATCTGAAGGAAGAGAGCCCGGCGGCCAAGGACGCCATGGCGCAGATCCTGATCAACAGCCGCATGTGCGCCGAAGGCAAGCGCCCGATCTGTCAGGATACCGGCATCGCCGTGGTGTTCCTGAAGGTGGGCATGAAGGTGCAGTGGGACGCCGAGTTGTCGGTGCAGGAGATGGTGAACGAAGGCGTGCGCCGCGCTTACCTGAACCCGGACAACAAGCTGCGTGCCTCGGTGCTGCTGGATCCGGCCGGCAAACGCCAGAACAGCAAGGACAATACCCCGGCGGTGGTGCATTTCGAGATCGTCGAAGGCGATGGCGTGGAAGTGACCTGTGCGGCCAAGGGCGGCGGCTCGGAGAACAAATCCAAGTTCTACGCGCTGAATCCGTCCGACTCCATCGTGGACTGGGTGCTGAAGACCCTGCCCACCATGGGCGCCGGCTGGTGTCCGCCGGGCATTCTCGGCATCGGCATCGGCGGCACGCCGGAAAAGGCGATGCTGCTGGCCAAGGAAAGCCTGATGAGCCATGTGGACATCCAGGACTTGAAAGCCAAGGCCGACAGCGGCGCGGAACTGAGCCGCGTGGAGCAACTGCGCCTGGAGCTGTTTGAAAAGGTCAACGCGCTGGGCATCGGTGCCCAGGGCCTGGGCGGCCTGACCACGGTCTTGGACGTGAAGATTCTGGATTACCCCACCCACGCGGCCAGCCTGCCGGTGGCGATGATCCCCAACTGCGCGGCCACCCGCCACGTGCACTTCCACCTGGACGGCAGCGGCCCGGCTTCGCTGGAAGCGCCCCGTCTGGAAGATTGGCCGGACATCACCTACGACAATTCCAACGGCAAGCGCGTCAACCTGGACGCCATCACCCCGGAAGAGGTGCAAAGCTGGCAGCCGGGCGACGTGCTGCTGCTCAACGGCAAGATCCTCACCGGCCGCGACGCCGCGCACAAGCGCATGGTGGACATGCTGAACAAGGGCGAGAAGCTGCCGGTGGACTTCACCAACCGCTTCATCTACTACGTGGGCCCGGTTGACCCGGTGCGCGACGAAGTGGTTGGCCCGGCTGGCCCTACCACCGCTACCCGCATGGACAAATTCACCCGCCAGATGCTGGAACAGACCGGCCTGCTGGGCATGATCGGCAAGGCCGAGCGCGGCCCGACTGCCATCGAGGCAATCAAGGACAACAAGGCGGTGTACCTGATGGCCGTGGGCGGCTCCGCCTACCTGGTGTCCAAGGCGATCAAGGCCTCCCGCGTGGTGGGTTTCGAAGACCTGGGCATGGAAGCCATCTACGAGTTCGAAGTGAAGGACATGCCGGTAACCGTGGCGGTGGATTCCAACGGTACCTCGGTGCACAACACCGGCCCGGCCGAGTGGCGCGTAAAGATCGGCAAGATTCCGGTCAACGCTGCTTAAGCATGCTGTTGCGGCCAGCTTGGTCGCGTGTCTGACGACGCCCGCCCGCTAGCCGGGGCGGGCGTTTTTTGTTGCCGATTGCGCGGCACATAGTGAAATACCCCGCTAATACCGGCCTATTCTTTAAAACCATGTTTAAACAATGGTTAATAATTTTCTTAAGTGGCAGAATGCGGCACATCACCATTCATGTGCCGGAGTGTGTCAGTGACGTTGCGCCCTTACCTGTGGCTGCTAGCCTGCCTGTTGCCTGTAACGCATGCTGCCGAGCGCCTCACTCTGGCGGTGGAGGATGACTGGTACCCGTTTGCCGCTGTGCACAATGGCCGGGTGGTGGGCATGGCGGTGGAGATCGTGCGCGAGGCCTATCA
>NZ_JAYSGF010000060.1:0-18770 GCF_041912965.1 Chromobacterium sp.
CTTCATGCGGATCTGGTTGATGAAGATCACCAGGGTGTTGGTGCGCTTGATGTTGCCGGTCAGCTTGCGCAGCGCCTGGCTCATCAGGCGGGCTTGCAGGCCGACGTGGCTGTCGCCCATTTCGCCTTCGATTTCAGCCTTGGGCACCAGCGCGGCGACGGAGTCGATCACGATCAGATCGACGCCGCTGGAGCGCACCAGCATGTCGCAGATTTCCAGTGCCTGCTCGCCGGTGTCCGGCTGCGAGATCAGCAGGTCGTCGACCTTGACGCCCAGCTTTTGCGCATATTGCGGGTCCAGCGCGTTTTCCGCGTCGATGTAGGCGCAGGTGCCGCCCAATTTTTGCATCTCGGCCACCGCTTGCAGACACAAGGTGGTTTTACCGGACGACTCCGGGCCGTAGATTTCCACCACGCGGCCGCGCGGCAGGCCGCCGACGCCCAGCGCCAGGTCCAGACTCAGCGAGCCGGTGGAGACCACCTGCAGGTTTTCGTTGATCTGGTTGTCGCTCATGCGCATGATCGAACCCTTGCCAAATTGTTTTTCAATTTGGGCAAGGGCCGCGGCCAACGCTTTGCTCTTGTCTTCGGATGCCATGCTGTCTCCAGTGTGGGGGGCGCTAAACAAAATGAATGCTCGGCCAGCGGCGGCCCGCGTCCATGGCGGCGGGGAAAACCCGATGCCGGACAGGGGTTTGCGCGGCGCGGGGGCGGATCCCGCCACGCTCGCGCTTGCCGCGCCGATAGCCGAAAAGATGCCGTCGATTATCTCATAAAGCCTTGGCCAACGGCAGAGCCGCTTGCCGGCGCCACCGTCCTTCGGGACGGGCGCGTGGCGATATTGCTTGAAAAAGTTGTGATTGCGACCACTTTTACAAGTGTCCACCCTGTGTACAATGAAACCATCATGATGAACGAACGCGCGCAACACCTGCTCAAGGTCCTGATCGAACGCTATATCGTCGACGGCCAGCCGGTGGGGTCCAAAACCCTGTCCATGCTGCCCGGCATCGAGTTGTCGTCCGCGTCCATCCGCAATGTGCTGGCGGAGTTGGAAACCATGGGATTGATCGTGGCGCCGCACACCTCGGCCGGCCGGGTGCCCACCGCGCGCGGCTACCGCGTGTTCGTCGATCGCCTGCTCACCATCCGGCCGCTGGAAGAAGCGGCGCTGCACGAGCTGGAATTGAACCTACAGCCGGACAGCCCGCAGCGCATCGCTCAGTCGGCGTCCTCGCTGCTGTCCGAATTGACCCATTTCGCCGGCGTGATCGTCACGCCGCAGCGCTCCGACATCGCCTTCCGCCAGATCGAATTCCTGCGCCTGTCCGAGCGGCGCGTGCTGATGATCTTGGTGACGCTGGACGGCGATGTGCAGAACCATCTACTGACCACCGAGCGCGACTACACCCCGTCCGAGCTGATCGAGGCCGGCAATTTCATCAACCAGCATTACGCCGGCCAGGGCCTGGCCAGCATCGCCAGCCGCGTGGCGGACGAACTGCGCCAGTTGCAGGGCGATATCGCCGAGCTGATGTCGGCGGCGATACGGCTGGGGCAAAGCTCGATGAACGCCAGCAACGCCGCGGTGGTGGTGGCGGGCGGCAACCGGCTGCTGGAGGTCAACGACCTGTCCGACGACTTGTCGCGGCTGCGTCAGCTGTTCAATGTCTTCGAACGCAAGACCGAGCTGCTGAAGCTGCTGAACCAGGGCCGGGACGCCCAGGGCGTGAACATTTTCATCGGCGAGGAGTCTGGCGTGGTAACGTTGGACGAATGCTCGGTGGTGACCGCGCCTTATCGCATCAACGGCCAGGTGGTCGGTGCGCTGGGCGTGGTCGGCCCCACCCGGATGGCCTACGAGCGGGTGATTCCCATCGTCGACATCACCGCGCGGCTGGTATCCAGCGCCTTGTCGTTCCGGGCGTGATGCGCGCGCGGTCTTGCAACTTGAAAACAGCTATCACTTTTCTTCGCCTATGAGACTCTTGTGCAAACTGGCCCCGCTGGCGGCCTTGTTCTCCTTCCAACTGGCCCAGGCCGACGCGGCCTTCCTGGCGCGCCCGGACGTGCAGCGCTATATCGACGAGCAAGTGGCCAGCGGTCAGTTCAACCGCCCGGAACTGGAGGCGGTGTTCGCCAATGTCGAACTCAAGCCCAATATCATCAAGATACTGGACAAGCCGTCCACCTCGCGGCCCTGGTATCAATTCCGCAAATCCACGGTGGGCGAGCAGACCATAGCCGACGGCGTGGCCTTCTGGCGCGCCAACGCCGCCGCGCTGACGCGCGCGGAACAGCAATATGGCGTGGCGCCGGAGGTGATCGTCGCCATTCTGGGCGTGGAATCGCATTACGGCCGCAACACCGGCAGTTTCCGCCTGGTGGACGCCTTGTCCACCATAGGCTTCGATTATCCGCGCCGCGCCGAGTTTTTCCGCAAAGAACTGACCGAGTTCCTGCTGCTGGCCAAGGAAGAGGGCAAGGACCCGCTGACGCTGAAGGGCTCCTACGCCGGCGCGATGGGCTGGCCGCAGTTCATGCCGTCCAGCTTCCGCAAATGGGCGGTGGATTTCGACGGCAGCGGCCATCGCGACATCTGGAGCGACTCCGACGACGTGATCGGCAGCGTGGCCAATTACTTCCAGCGTCACGGCTGGCGCCATGGCGCCGACGTGATCCTGCCGGCCAGCGTGCAGCCGGGGCCGCAGATCGATCAGTTGGTCGCCGATAAATTCAATCTGCACTACACCGTGGGCGAGCTGAAGAAAATGGGCGTGACGCCGCAGGCGCCGGTGGCCGACGACGTGCCGGCGGTGCTGGTGCCGCTGGAGACCGCGCCGGGCGTGACCGAATACTGGCTGGGGCTCAATAATTTCTTCGTGATCACCCGCTACAACCGCAGCACGCTGTACGCCAAGGCGGTGCAGGAAATCGCCGATCAGCTGCGCCTGCGCTATCTGGCCGGCCAGGCGGCGGCTCAGCCTTGAAACCACGCGCCGCCCGCCGCGGCGGCGGCGCGAAACCTGTCGCCACGCGCGGCGATTGCCATTAAAATCCGCCCCCATGAGCTATCAAGTCCTTGCCCGTAAGTGGCGTCCCAAGCGCTTTGCCGACCTGGTCGGCCAGGAGCACGTGGTGCGCGCCTTGACCAATGCCCTGAAAGAACAGCGTCTTCACCACGCCTACCTGCTGACGGGGACGCGCGGGGTGGGCAAGACCACCATCGCCCGGATTCTGGCCAAGAGCCTGAACTGCGAAACCGGCACCACCGCCGAACCCTGCGGCGAATGCTCGGCCTGTCGCCAGATCGACACCGGCCGCTTCGTCGATCTGCTGGAAATCGACGCCGCGTCCAACACCGGCATCGACAATATCCGCGAAGTGCTGGAAAACGCCCAGTACGCGCCGACATCCGGCCGCTTCAAGGTCTACATCATCGACGAAGTGCACATGCTGTCCAAGAGCGCCTTCAACGCGATGCTGAAGACGCTGGAGGAGCCGCCGGCCCACGTCAAATTCATCCTGGCCACCACCGATCCGCAGAAAGTGCCGGTCACGGTGCTGAGCCGCTGCCTGCAGTTCTCGCTGCGCAATATGACGCCGCAGCAAGTGGCCGGCCACCTGGCCCACATGCTGGACGTGGAAGGCATCGCCTACGAGACGCCGGCGCTGGCCTTGCTGGGCCGTGCCGCTTCCGGTTCGATGCGCGACGCGCAGTCGCTGCTGGACCAGGCCATCGCCTATGGCCTGGGCGAGGTGAAGGAAGACGGCGTGCGCGCGATGCTGGGCGCGGTGGACCGCCGCTATCTGTACGCCTTGCTGCAGGCGCTGGCGGCTGGCGACGGCCCGCAGCTGATGGCCGAGGCCGAACAATTGGCCGAGCGCGGCATCAGCTTCGACAGCGCCCTGACCGAGTTGGCGGTGCTGCTGCAGCAACTGGCGCTGCTACAGACGGTGCCGCAGGCGATTGCGGCGGACGAGCCGGAGCGCGAAGCGCTGCAGGCGCTGGCGGACGCGATCGCGCCGCAGGACGTGCAGCTGTATTACCAGATTTCCATCCATGGCCGCAAAGACCTGGCGCTGGCGCCGGACGAGCACGCCGGTTTCAATATGACCCTATTGCGCATGCTGGCCTTCCATCCGGTCAACGCGCAGCCGGAAGCCGCGGCGCCGCGCCCGGCCGCCGCCGCGCCGGCGCGGCCCAATCCGCCACCGGCCCAGGCCGCTGGCGGCGGAGTGTCGCCAGCCGCGCGCGCCTTGCAGGCCGCCGGCCTGAGTGCTCCAGCGCCGCGTGCCGCGCCGCAGCCGGCCGCCGAGGACAGCGCTCCGGCGCCGGAACCCGAACCCGAGCCCGCGGCCAGCCCCGCCCCGGCCCCGATCCCGGCCGCCGCGCCGGCAAGCCCGCCGCCGCGGCCCGCGGCGCCAGTGGCCGGCGAGGAAGACGAGGACAAGGCCGGCGATGTCGGCCCGGAGGATGTGCCCTGGGGCCAGGGCGCGGCGGCGGACGAGGAGATGCCGTCCTATCTGCAGGCGCCGCCGGAGGAAGCGGTCGATTATGAGTTCGACGGCGACTGGCAGGCGCTGGTGACCGAGTTGGGCGTCAAGTTGGGCGCGGCGCGCATGCTGGCCCATAATGCGGTATTGAAGGATTGGAGCCAGCACAGCCTGGCGCTGGCGGTGCCGGAAAGCTTCCGCCACATGACCAGCCGCGATTATCAGGACAAGCTCAAGCTCGCCTTGCGCGAGCGTTTCGGCCGGCCGGTGGAGTTGACGGTGACGGTGGAGGAACTGGGCCTGGAAACGCCGGCGATGAAAGACGCCCGCCATCGGCAGGAGCAGTTGGACATCGCCCGCGAGAATATGAAAAACGATCCGGTGGTGCAGCAAATGGTGCGTGAATTCGACGCGACGCTGCTCATCGAAACCATTCAACCCGTTAAGGAGTGAAACGATTATGTTTGGCAAAGGTGGTATCGCCGGCCTGATGAAGCAGGCCCAGCAAATGCAAGACAATATGAAAAAGGCGCAGGAAGAGCTGGCCAAGGTGGAAGTGGAAGGCCAGTCCGGCGCCGGCATGGTCAAGGTGGTGATGACTTGCGCGCACGATGTCAAGCGCGTCAGCCTGGACGACAGCCTGCTGGAAGACGCCAAGGAAGACAAGGAAATGCTGGAAGACCTGATCGCCGCCGCGCTCAACGACGCGGTGCGCAAGGTGGAAGCCACCACTCAGGAGAAGATGTCCGGTTTTTCCGCCGGCTTGAACCTGCCGGCCGGCATGAAGCTGCCGTTCTGATCGCAGCGGCTTCGCTATCCGGATGGCTCGGCGCGCGCCGGGCCATTTTTGCGTTGTCCGATGGAGGCCGCGATGCGCCGATTCGCTCATTTCACCGTGCGTAGCCGGCTGCGCGCCGATGCGGACCAGGTGTGGGCGCACGCCACCAGCGCCGTCGGCATCAATGCGGAACTGGGGCCCTGGCTCCGCATGCGCTTGCCTGGCAATGCGCTGCCCGCCGGGCTGGCGCCGCCGGCGCGTATAGGGCGTTGCTGGATCCTGTTGTTCGGCCTGCTGCCGGTGGAGTATGACGAGCTGGAGCTGACGCGGCTGGAGCCGGGCGCCTTCGACGAGCGTTCGACCATGCTGACCCAGCGGCGCTGGCTGCACCGGCGGCGGGTGCGCGCGGTGGCCGGCGGGTGCGAAGTGGTGGACCGTGTCGGCTTCGCGCCGCGCGCGCCGCTGCTGCTGCTGCTGCGGCTGCATTACGCTATTTTCCACTTGGTCTTTGCCTGGCGGCATGCGCGCCTGCGCCGCCGTTTTTCCCGATTGTGAACGCGATGAAGAATCCTCCCGCCCTAGACCACCTGATCTCCGCGCTGAAAGTGCTGCCCGGCGTCGGCCCCAAGACCGCGCAACGCATGGCCTTCCATCTGCTGCAACGCGACAAGAAGGGCGCGGACAAGCTGGCGCGCGCGCTGGACCGTGCGCTGACCCAATTGACCCACTGCGAGCGCTGCAACACCTTCAGCGAAACGCCGCTGTGCCCGATCTGCGCCGACGAGGAGCGCCGGCAGGATTTGCTGTGCGTGGTGGAGATGCCGGCGGATCTGCTGACGCTGGAACAGGCCAAGTGCTTCGACGGCCTGTATTTCGTGCTGATGGGCCGCATCTCGCCGCTGGACAATGTCGGCCCGCGCGACATCAATCTGGACAAGCTCTTGGTGCGGGTCCAGGACCAGGGGGTGGAGGAGGTGATCATCGCCACCAATTTCACCGCCGAGGGCGAGGTCACCGCGCACATGATCGCCGAACTGCTGAAGGAGCGCGGCCTGAAGGTGACGCGCATCGCGCGGGGCATGCCGGTGGGCGGCGAGCTGGAGTATGTCGACCTGGGCACCTTGGCGCAGGCGGTGTATGAACGTCGCGGCGTTGGCCAGTAAGAGGGTGGACTCGGCTGGACAAAAAAAGCAGGCCGGACTAGCCGGCCTGTAACAGAGGAACATCTGGGAACTGGTTTGTCTTTGACTGGCTCTTAGGCCGGCATCAGCTCGGCCGCGGCCGGTTTGACGGGTGCGGCGTGAAAACGGTCGGCGAGGAAGGGACTCACGTCCAGCGGCGGCGTTTCGCCGCGCACCAGCGCGTCCAGCATCACCCCGGTGATGGCCGATGTCAGAATGCCGGTGCGGAAATGGCCGCAGGCGTTCAGATAGCCGTCCACGCCCTGCATCGGCCCCAGGATGGGTAGCTCGTCCGGCGAACCGGGGCGCAAGCCGGCCCAGCAGCGCTTGATATTGATGTTCTTCATCTCCGGGAGGCAGCGGATCGCGCCCTTGACCAGGCCGGCGATTTCCGGATAAGTGTTGCTGACGTCGAAGCCCTTGTCCTCGGTGGTGCTGCCGATCAGGATTTCACCGTTGTCCTTCTGCGCGATATAGCAATCGCTGGTGGTGATGCAGCCGCGCAGCAGCTTGGGCATCTTTTCCGATAGCACGATCTGGCCCTTGACCGGTTTGACCGGGATGCTGACGCCGGTCGCCCATTGGCTCAGCTCGGCGGCCCAGGAGCCGGCGGCGTTGATCAGGGTGTGGCAATGGAATTCGCCGGCTTCCAGCGTGCGCACGCCGGTGACGCGCGAGCCTTGCTTGAGCACGCCGGTGACATTGGTGTTGAAGAACACGTCGACGCCGTTCTGGCGCGCCGCCTCGGTGTAGGCGTCGGTCAGGCGGAAGGGGCTGACCTGGTGGTCGCACAGGAATTCCAGCGCGCCGGTGGCTTCATGGCTGATATAGGGCTCGTTTGCACGCAGCTGAGCCTGGTCCACCCAGCGCACCTGGTCGGACAGATGGGGGATCTGCGCGGCGATGTGTTCGGCGTAGAGCTGATCTTCTTCATCGTAAATCACGAATTTCAGCCCGGTTTCCTCGAACTTGAAATCCATGCCGTGGTTTTCGATCAATTCCTGATGCAGGGCCGGATACAGCGCATTGGAAGCCAGCGCGAAATTGAAGAAGGATTCCGGCAGGATGTGCGGGGTGCTGGCGTCCACGGCGATGGCGGCGCCGGCCGCCTCGCGCTTGTTCTTGGCCGAGGTCATGCGGAAGAAGATCACGCCGCAGCCCAGGCCAACCGATTCGCCTATCGCCCACAGGCCGCCGGCGGACGCGCGCGAGGCGTTGCCGGGGCGCTTGGCGTCGATCAGCGCGATTTTCAGATCCTTGCGCTTGGACAGTTGGTAGGCGCAAGAGGCGCCGATCACGCCGCCGCCGGCAATCACGATATCGTATTGTCTGCTCATGGTCAGGCCTCTTCGGTTTCGGTTTGGAAGGCGGAGAACGGCAAGGGGTCCAGCGGGAAGCGCGGACGGATCCAGCCCACATCGGCCTTGCCGGTATGTTCGCGCAGCCGATCGCTGCAATAGCCGACGCACATCTTGCCCTGGCAATCGCCCATGCTGACGCGGGTGCGCATCTTCAGGCTGATCAAATCCTGCACCCCCTGTTCCAGCGCGGTGTCTATGTCCTTGCGCAGCGCGTTTTCGCAGCGGCAGATCACGGTGTCTTCGCGCGGCAGCGACAGCTGGCCGCTGCCGCGTTGGGTGAAGCTGTCGATGCCGACGCGGAAGCGCAGTATCGCTTTCAGTTCGGTCAGGTAGCGCTGGCGGTTCTTTTCGGCCAGCTCGGCGCTGATCGCGCCGCGTTGCTTGAGGATGGACTGGGCGGCGATGCGGCCGCTGAGCATGGCGGCTTCGCCGCCGCGCAGGCCGCCGATGTCGCCGGCCAGGTGGATGTGGCTTTCGCTGCTTTGCTGCCAGCCGTTGATTTCCGGCTTGAGGAAGCCGTCGGAGTCGTAAGCGTGGCGGAGGCCCATTTGCTGGGTCAGCTGGGTGCGCGGGATGAAGCCATAGCCGACCGCCAGGGTTTCCGTGGCCAGGTTGACGGCCTGGTTCAGATCCGGCGTCCAGTTGTCGTCGTAAGGCGCGACGGTGACTTGCTGCAATTCCTGCTGGCCGCAGGCTTCCACCACGCCCCAGCCGTAATGCAGCGGGATGCCGTGCAGTTTCAGGTAGGCCAGCATGCTCAGGCCGTCCAGGAATAGCTGCGGCTTATTGAGCATGGCCAGGGTTTCCTTGGCCATGCGGCTGAAGGAGCAGGCTTCGTAGACCCCTTGCACGGCGGCGCCGGCGCGGTGCAATTGACAGGCGACCAGCGGCAGCAGCGGGCCGGTGCCGACAATGGTGGTGCGGCCCAGCGGCTTGACCACGCCGCTCTTGATCTGTAATTGCAGGCCGCCCAGCATGATCACGCCGGGCAGAGTCCAGCCGGGGAAGGGCACGCTGCGCTCGTGGCAGCCGGCGGATAGCAGCAAGTGCTCGAAGTCTATCTTCTCCACCTTTTCTTCCGCGTTCAGCGCGTACAGCCATTGGCCGGCCTCGCCGCCGACGACGCGGCTGTTCAGCTTGACGTCCACCGCATGGGCGACCTCGGCGAATTCCGCGTGCAGGGCGTGCATCGCGTCGCGATAGCGCTCGCCCAGATAGTCCAGGGTCACGCCCTGGCGCAAGGGGCCGCGGTATACCACGCCGCCAAGGCGGGAGGCTTCATCCAGCAGGGTGCAAGGCAGGCCGTGCTTGACCAGTTCGATGGCGGCGGCCATGCCGGCCGGCCCGCCGCCGACGATGACGGGGCGCAAGCTCATTGCAAGCCCTCCTGCTCGATACGATTGGCTCCGGTTTCCACCCGCATGCCAGGCTGTACCACGGTCTGGCAGGCGCGGCGCTTGTAGCGGCCGTCGATGCGCACCAGGCAGCAATGGCAAACGCCCATGCCGCAGTAGGAGGCCATGGTTTGCTGATTGTCGTTGCGGGCAACGCGGCGCAGGCCGATGGCGTTGAGCACGCTGAGCACGGTCTCGCCCTGGGCGGCGGCTACGGTGTCGCCATTAATGTTTATGGCGATCTGATTATCATTCAATTCTTGAATGTCATATTTTCTGTCTAAATGTGGCATCACAATGGCTCATTTTGTTTCAGCTGACACGATAAGAGGTGCCGGATGGAACGCGGGTCCGACAGTTGCTTCCGGCGGCGGGCGATTTCATGTTGTCAGGCAATCGTCTGACAATCGGGCTATGCGCTGAAATTCATAGCCTAATTATGATGAATCGCTTTTTAATTGTCGTGAGCATTGTTATCGCATTGTATGGATACAGGCAATGTACAGTTTGGTGTGATCAGATGTGTACAGATTGGGGTGGGCAGGACTGTGTGGGGTGGTGTGGGGGTATGATTTTTGTTTGTTAAACAAAGCGGTAAGCCTATGGGAATCAATATCGCTTTGTCTGGGGAATATGTTTTGCTGTTATTTTGATGCCTATAGCATTTTCAAAACTGTGCATTATTTGATAATAATCAAACGATCAAAACTGTAATGTCAATAGAGCTATTTTGAATATAAGAAAAGTATTCATATTGACTATCTGGGTATGGCAAACCTTGCCGATCAAGGTGGGCTCACGGTCGGTAAACTGGATGGGATGAGAAGTGAGTCGTCGAATCGCGGCGGCCATCAGCGATCGATAGGCGTGACAGGACATGGTCATGCAATGTGCCCAGGATGTGGGCTCAGGCCTGTCTGGCCGCCACGCCGCGGCCGCTTTCCCCTTGGTGTGTCTGATGCCAGGCTTCCAGCGCCTCTTCGGCGTTGAGGATGTGCTGTCGCAGAAAGGCAGCGGCGCTGACCGCGTCCTTGCGGCGGCATAATTCCAGCATCTCGCTGTGCTCGCGATGGGCGCGGTCGCTGAAATTGGTCAGCAGGATCTGCATCCGGGTATAGCGATCGGTGCGGTTGTGCAGTTGCTCGATCAGCGCCAGCGTTTGCGGTCGATTGGCCGCCTGGTACAGCGCCAGGTGGAAACGACAATTCAGAATCCCCCAGGTGCCGACATCGCGCCTATGCAGCGCATCCTCGAACTGGGCGAGGAAGGCGCCGGCGGCGTCCAGATCCGCCTGGGTCTGCCGCGGCACCGCCTCCAGCAGCATATCGCATTCCAGCAGCACTCTGACGCGCAGCAATTCCAGCACTTCCGGCAGCGATAGCTGGGCGATCACCGCGCCGCGCCGCTCGGTGATGGCCACCAATCCCTCCGCTTCCAATTGTCGCAGCGCTTCGCGCAGCGGCACCCGGCTGACGCCAAGCTCCTTGGACAATGCTTCTTGCCGCAACTGGGTGCCGGCCGGCCATTCGCCCATCAGGATGCGCTGGCGCAATGCGTCGGTGGTGGCGGAGGTCAGGGTCTGGCGCGGCGTGTTGGCTTGAGTCATGGCGGTGTCGGCGGTTTGAACCGGCGAATTATCACAGGCGCGCCCTGGGCCGGCAATGGCTGGCATGGGCCGCATTGGCAATTTTGTATTCAATTTTTGAGGATTATGTATCCATAAAAATGGTATGAACAGCCTGTTTTTATGCTGCGATGCAAGGTGTATAAAACGCAACATAAATTAAAGAATTGATTTTAATGATAAAAATATTGATTTCCATGTAAATGAAAGAATTTTTGTAGGCAAGATCACATCTGGCTGGATGTGAAAATTGTATTCAAAAATAAGCGCGGTTACAGTGAGGCCATCCCAAGCGAGGAGCACGAAGATGGCGGTACATGAATTTGAATGTCTCGATGGCCATACCTGCGGCAACCCGGTGCGGCTGGTGGTGAACGGCGGCCCGCAGCTGGAAGGGGAGACGCAGGCGGAGCGGCGGCTGGACTTCATGCGCCGCTATGACTGGATACGCACCGGCCTGATGTTCGAGCCGCGCGGCCATGCGCAGATGTCCGGCGCTTTTCTGTATCCGTCCACGCGGCAGGACTGCGATATCGCGGTGCTGTACATCGAAACCAGCGGCTGCCTGCCGATGTGCGGCCACGGAACCATAGGCGTGGTCACCATGGCGCTGGAGCATGGCCTGGTGACGCCGGTCACGCCCGGTGTGCTGAATTTGGACACGCCGGCGGGCAAGGTGGCGGCGCGCTACCGGATGGACGGCGACAAGGTCGCCGCGGTGACGCTGACCAATGTGCCGTCCTTTCTCTATCTGCGCGATGTGGAGGCCGAGGTGTCGGCGCTGGGGCGCTTGCGGTTGGACATCGCCTATGGCGGCAATTTCTATCCCATCGTTGAGACTCAGCCGGGCTATCGCGACATGGCCGACTTTTCGCCGGCGCAACTGGTGGCGATGGGGCGCGAACTGCGCGAATACCTGAACCGGCATTACGACATCGTCCACCCGCTGGATCCTAATATCCGCGGCGTGCGCCATTGTCTGTGGACCGGCGCGCCCAAGAACATCGGCTCCAGCGCCGCCAACGCGGTGTTGTACGGCGAATCGGCGCTGGATCGCTCGCCCTGCGGCACCGGTACCTCGGCGCGGCTGGCGCAGCGGCACGCGCGCGGCCTGCTCGCCATCGGCGAGGATTTCGTCCACGAGAGCATCATCGGCAGCCAGTTTATCGGCCGCGTGCTCGAGGAAACCCGGGTCGGCGACTACCCGGCCATCGTGCCCTCGGTGCAGGGCTGGGCGCGCTTCACCGGCTACAACCGCATCCTGCTGGACGATGCCGATCCTTACGTCCACGGCTTCGAGGTGGCCTGAGATGAGCGAGCGAGTCATTGTCGTCGGCGCCGGCGTGGTGGGCATCGCCACGGCGCTGCAGCTGCGGCAGGCCGGCCTGGAGGTGCTGCTGCTGGACCGCGGCGAGCCGGCGCGGGAAACCAGCTACGGCAACGCCGGCGCGCTGGCGGTCAGCGATGTGATTCCACTGGCCGAGCCCGGTGTGTGGCGGCGTCTGCCCGGCTGGCTGCTGGATCCGCTAGGGCCGCTGGCGGTGCGCTGGCGCTATCTGCCCTCGCTGGCGCCGTGGCTGGCGCGTTTCGCGCTGGCCAGCCGGCCGGCGCGAGTGGCGGCCTTGACCCGCGCGCTGGCGGCGCTGCTGAACCGCGCCGCGGCCGATTACGCGCCGCTGGTGGCGCAGGCCGGTTTGGATGGCATGTGGCGGCGGCACGGCGCGCTGACCTTGTATCGCGACGCGGCCGAATTGGAACAGGCCTTGCCGGCGTGGCGGCGCAAGGCCGAGCACGGCGTGGCCTGGCAGACGCTGGACCGGTCGGCGGCGCAGGCCTGCGAACCGATGTTGCAGGACGGCTGGGAGCGCGCGGTCAAGGTGGCGGCCTGGTCCCATGTCGATGATCCCTATCTGTTCAGCCGCGGCCTGTTCGACGCCTTCCTCGCCGCGGGCGGCGCTTTCGAGCGAGTGGAAGCGACCGCCTTGAGCGAGCGCGGCGGCAAGGTGGATGGTGTGGTCTGCGCCGATGGCCGCACGCTGGCGGCGGGAAACGTGATCGTCACCGCCGGCATCTGGAGCGACCGCTTCACCCGGCAGTGTCGCTACCGGGTGCCGCTGGAAAGCGAGCGCGGCTATCACGTCAATCTGCCCAAGGCCGGCGTGGCCTTGCGCCATTTCATCCAGTGCGCCAGCGAAAGCTTCGTGATCCTGCCGCTGGCCGACGGCGGCCTGCGCCTGGCCGGCACCGTGGAGTTGGCGCACCGCGACGCGGCGCCGGATTGGCGGCGCGCCGAAATCCTGCTGGACAAGGCGCGGCGCATCGTCGGCGATTTTTCCACCGAAGGCATGACGCTGTGGATGGGCAACCGGCCGTCGTTGCCGGACACCGTGCCGGTGATAGGCCCGGCGCCGGATCGCCAGGGCCTGTATTTCGCGTTCGGCCATGGTCATCTGGGCCTGACGCTGGCCGCCACCACCGGCGCGCTGCTGTGCGACATGCTGCTGCAGCGTCCCAGCGGCCTGGATCTGCGGCCCTACCGGCTGGCGCGTTTTTAGAACGTGGGCGAGACAAGGCGAAAACGGTTGAAGCAGCGGAATGTACAGGGGGTACATGAGCATTCTGAAAGCGTTTTCAACGCCGTATGGCCCATGCGCAGCAGATCGTAAACAGGTTCTTAGGGCGATTCCCTATCCAAGGCGATGGCCGCGTTTTCGTCTGGTCTCGCGCGCCAGGCCATGCACCGGCTGATGGCCGCGTGGGCCGTTTCCGCGTGTGGACTCGATTCCGCGCGCGGCATAACTAAAGCAGAGGAGAAGCATCATGCAAGCAAGATCGCCACGGTTGCCGAGCGCAATCCAGGTCGTCGCGGTAATGGCCGGCTTCATCGCCATCATGTTCTTGTTCCTGAATGTGCTGGACCTGCCAATCCAACTGGCGCTGTTCAGCAGCTGGTTCCTGGTGATAGGCCTGGGCAATTGGTTGGGCCATAGTTACGACGCGATGCAGCAAGGCCTGATCCAGGGCATTTACAACGGCATGGTGGCGGTGCTGGTGTTGATCACCGTGGGCGCCTTGATCGGCACCTGGATCGCCGGCGGCGTGGTGCCGGCCATCATCTACTACGGCCTGGCCATCATGAGTCCGCAGATCTTCCTGGGCGCGGCCTTCATCATCTGCATGCTGACCTCGCTGGCCACCGGCACCTCCTTCGGCACCGCCGGCACGGCGGGCATCGCGATGATGGGCATAGGCTACAGCTTTGGCATGCCCTTGCCGCTGGTGGCTGGCGCGGTGATTTCCGGCGCCTACGTCGGAGACAAGATGTCGCCGCTGTCCGACACCACGGTGATGACCGCCTCCTTGTGCAAGGTGGACCTGATCGACCATATCCGTTCGATGATGTGGGTCAGCGTGCCGGCGGCGACGCTGACCGCGCTGCTGTTCCTCGGCGTCGGTTTTTTCTATGTCGACGCCGGCCTGGACACCAGCCGCGCGGATCAGGCGATGCAGGCGCTGGCCTCGCACTTCACCATCAATGGCTGGCTGCTGCTGCCGGCGGTGGCGGTGATCGCGATGCTGACGATGCGGCTGCCGTCCATCCCGGTGATCACCGCCGGCGCGGTGATGGGCGTGGTCTGCGCCTGGTGGGCGCAGGACATGCCCGTGCTGGACGCGGTGCGTACCGCTTATTTCGGCAACCGCACCACGTCCGACGTCGAGTTTCTCAACACCTTGCTCAATCGCGGCGGCATCGAGTCCATGCTCAGCGTGATCGCGCTGATCCTGTTCGCGCTGGGCCTGGGCGGCCTGATGGAGCGCGCCGGCATCCTGGAAGTGATCAGCGCCAATTTTCTGCGCTGGGCCAATAATCCGGGCCGCTTGACCGTTTCGACGATTCTGGGCGGTTTCTTCGGCAACTTCTTCGGCGGCGCCGCCTATGTGTCGCTGATCACCGCCAGCACCATCACCGAGCGCAATTACGACTTGCAGGGCATAGAGCGCCGGGTGCTGTCGCGCAATGTCGAGGCCGGCGGCACGGTGACCGCGCCCATGGTGCCGTGGAGCGACGGCGGCGTGTTCATGGCGGCGACGCTGGGCGTGTCCACGCTGCAGTATCTGCCTTTTCTCTGGTACCACCTGCTGGTGATCGCCATCAGCGTGTTCTACGGCTACGCCAATATCGCGATCTGGCGCACTCGTACCGACGCCGCAACGGCCCCGGCTTGAGGCCGGCGGCCATTGCGTTTCACTGGATTCCCACCGCGTAAAGGAAAAACGCTATGCAACAACAAGGCATTCTGGTTCCCATCGTCACGCCGTTCGACCGCGACGGCCATCTGGACCTGGCGGCGCTGCGGCAGCTGGTCGAGCGTTTCATCGAACAAGGCGTCGCCGGCGTCGTCGCCTGCGGCACCACCGGCGAGTATTACGCCTTGAGCGAGGACGAGCGCCGCCAAGTGCTGGAGTGCGTGGCCAAGGCGGGCAAGGGGCGGCTGCGGCTGATCGCCGGCGCCAACGATCTGTCCACCAGCGGCGCGATAGCGCGCGCGCGCCAGGCGGCGGAGCTGGGCTACGAGGCGCTGATGCTGGCGCCGCCGGCCTACAGCTTGCCGGATCAGGCCGGCATCGTTGCCCATTTCAAGGCGGTGGCCGCCGCCAGCGCGCTGCCCATCATCCTCTACAACTTCCCGGCGCGCGCCGGCGTGTCCATAGACATCGCCAGCGTGGCGGAGCTGAGCCGCGAGCCCAATATCGTCGGCATCAAGGAAAGCAGCGGCGATTTCAGCCGCGCGCTGGCGCTGATCCAGGCGCGCTTGCCCGATTTCGAAGTGATCTGCGGTTGCGATGACCAGGCGGCGGATTTCCTGTTCTGGGGCGTGCGCAGCTGGATCAGCGGCGCGGCCAATGTCTTCCCCGGCGAGCAGGTGGCGATGCTGAACGCCGCCAAGGCCGAGGATTGGGCGCGGGTGCGCACGCTGATGGCGGCGATGTATCCGGCTATCCAGGCGATGGAATCCGGCGGCTACAACCAGAAGGCCAAGCTGGGCGTGCGCCGTCACGGCGTGGAGGCCGGCGATGTGCGGTTGCCGCTGCTGCCGCTGCCGGGCGCGGAAGCCAAGGCTTTCCTTGACGCGCTGGCCGCGTTCGATCGTTAAAGGAGACTGCAATGTCATTAAGCAAGGAAGCCGTATTCGAACACGCCCGCGCCGGGCGCTTGTGGGCCGGCCCGTTGATCCCCGGCCACGAAGGCAAGGGCACGCGGCTGGACAACCGGACGCCTATGGACAACAGCCTGATCGGTCATGTCGCCGCCGGCGACGCCGCCGATGTCAACGCCGCGGTGGCGGCGGCGCGCGCCTGCTTCGAGTCCGGCGAATGGTCGCGCCGGCCGCCGGCGGAGCGCAAGCTGGCGATGCAGCGCTGGGTGGCGCTATTGCAAGAACACGTGGAAGAGCTGGCGGCGCTGGACTGCATCGACGCCGGCAAGCCCATCACCGAATGCCTGAACACCGATCTGCCGGCCACGCTGGACACCTTTGCCTGGTACGCGGAGGCGATAGACAAATGCTACGGCAAGGTGGCGCCCACCGGGCCGGATGCGCTGGGCTTCATCGTCAAGGAGCCGATAGGCGTGGTGGGCGCGGTGCTGCCGTGGAATTTCCCGGCGCAGATGTATGCGTGGAAGGTGGCGCCGGCGCTGGCAGCCGGCAACTCGGTGGTGGTGAAGCCGGCCAAGCAGACCTCGCTCAGCGCCTATCGCATCACCCAGCTGGCGCATCAGGCCGGCATTCCCGCCGCCGCGTTGACCCTGGTCACCGGTTCCGGCCAGGCTGTGGGCGAGGCGCTGGGACGGCATCCGGACGTGGACATGGTGTCCTTCACCGGCTCCACCGAGGTGGGGCGTTTATTCCTGCGCTATTCCGCCGACAGCAATCTGAAGGAAGTGGTGCTGGAACTGGGTGGCAAGAGTCCGCAGCTGGTGTTCGAGGACGCCGAGCTGGACGAGATCGTCGACGACGTGCTGGCCGCGGCGTTCTGGAATATGAGCGAGAACTGCAGCTGCGGTTCGCGCTTGATCGTCGCCGCCAGCGTCAAGGACGCCTTGTTGGAGAAGCTCAAGCGGCGTTTGGCCGGCTGGAAGCTGGGCCTGCCCACCGATCCGACGGTGCAGGTGGGGCCGTTGGTGGAGCAAGCCCATTTCGAGCGGGTGAAAGCCTATCTGGAAGCGGCCAAGGCCGAGGGCGCGCGGCTGGTTCATGGCGGCCGCATCCACGCCGAGCTGGGCAGCGGCTGGTATATCGAACCCACTATCTTCGACCAGGTCAGCGCCAAGATGCGCATCTTCCAAGAGGAAATCTTCGGCCCGATCCTGGCGGTGAGCACCTTCGACAGCGAAGAAGAAGCGGTGCGCCTGGCCAATGACAGCGTTTTCGGCCTGGCCGCCTCGCTGTACACCCGCGACGTCAGGCGCGCGCAGCGCGTCGCCGCCGCCTTGCGCGCCGGCACGGTGTCGGTCAATGGCTTCTCCGAGGGCGATATCACCACGCCGTTCGGCGGCTTCAAGCAATCAGGCTTCGGCGGTCGCGACAAGGGGCTGGAGGCGCTGGAGCAATACCAGCAGACCAAGACCATCTGGTATGTGAACTAGTATCCGGCCGGCGCCGCTGCCGCGGCGCCGGTCGTATTCCGCAGCACCGATGTCAAAACAAAGGAGAGACAAGATGAAACCCATTATCCCCCTGCGGGCGGCGTTCGCCGGCGCCGCGCTATTGCTGGGCGTCCAGGCGGCCGCCGCCGAAACCGTGATCAAGATCGGCTTCGCCTCGCCCTTGTCCGGTCCGCAAGCGCATTACGGCAAGGACAATGAAAACGCCGCGCGGCTGGCGGTGGACGAGCTGAACGCGCGCAAGCCGCAGATCGGCGGCCAGCCGGTGCGCTTCCAACTGCTGGCGGAGGACGACCAGGCCGATCCGCGCATCGGCACCCAGGTGGCGCAGCGCTTCGTCGACGCCGGCGTGAAGGCGGTGCTCGGCCATTTCAATTCCGGCGTATCCATCCCGGCGGCGCGCATCTACGCCGCGGCCGGCATTCCGCAACTGTCGGTGTCCACCAATCCCGCCTATACCCAGCAGGGCTACCGCACCGCTTTCCGCTTGGTGGGCAGCGACAGCCAGGTGGGCGCCGCGCTGGGACGTTTCGCGGTGCAGACGCTGAAGGCGAGCAGCATCGTGGTGATAGACGACCGCACCGCCTACGGTCAGGGCATCGCCGACGAATTCGCCAAGGCGGTACAGGCCAGCGGCGGCAAGATCGCTCGTCGCGAGTACACCAATGACAAGGCCAATGATTTTTCCGCCATCCTGACCGCGGTCAAGCCGCTGCGGCCGCAGGTGGTGTTTTACGGCGGCGCCGACGCCCAGGCCGCGCCGATGGCCAAACAGATGAAGCGGCTGGGGCTGGACGCCAGGCTATTGGGCGGCGACATGCTGCAGACCCCGACTTTTCTCAGCCTGGCCGGCGATAGCGCCAACGGCCACTTCGCCGGCATTCCCGGCGGCCAGCTGAACGACAGGCCGGCGGGCAAGGCTTTCCGCCAGCGCTACCAGGCGCGTTTCAAACAGGATGTGGTGCGACTGGGGCCGCAGTTCTACGACGGCATGATGCTGGTGGCCGCCGCGATGCAGCAGGCGGGCTCGGTGGAACCGGCGCGTTATATGCCGGTATTGGCCAAGCTCAGCTACGTCGGGGTCAGCACCGATTTTTCCTTCAACGCCAAGGGCGATCTCAATAAGGCGGCGGTGACGATTTCCGAGGTCAAGAACGGCCAGTGGGCGACGCGGGCGGTGATGCAATAGTCAGGGTGGAATGCACGCCCGGGACCTTAGAACCTGTTTACGATCTCCGGAGCAATAGAGCCAGGAAAGCCAAGTGGATG
>NZ_JAYSGF010000061.1:0-17899 GCF_041912965.1 Chromobacterium sp.
GGCCACGCTGCGGCGCGTGGAGGCTTTAACTGCCTACGCGGGGCGCGCGGCTGCGCCGTGGCCTGGCGGCGCCGCAGCGCTGCGAGGCCGAGTTGCTGCAGCTGGCGCGCCGGGACGGCGACCTCGCGGCGGAACAACAGGCGCTGGTCTTGCAGGGCCAGGGCCTGCGTCAACTGCTGCTGGCGCAGCGGCCGGCCGGGGCGATGAGCCGCGGCCAGCTGTTCGCGCTGCAACGCAAGCAGGCGGTGCTGCGCCGCCAGTTGCAGCAGCTGGATCTGCAACAGGGGCAGCTGGAGGAGCAGCGGCAAGCGCTGAGCGGCCTGCGCGACGCGCAGCAGACACTGCGCCGCCAATGGCTGCGCAAGGAAGACAAGTATCAACGCTGGGCCAAGCTGCAACGCCGCCAGGAACGCATGCGGCGTTTGCGGCTGGACGAGGCCGAACAGGAAGAGAGGACGATATGGAAGCGATGACGCCGATGCCCGCGCCGGGCGCGGACCTGCGGCCAGCGACGGACGCCGCTGGCGACGGCGCGGCGGAAGCCTTTGCCCGCGAAGCGCAAAAGCAGCGGCAGGACGCCGCCGATCCGGACCGCGACGAGGAGGGCGAGGCCGGCGAGCGCGAGCAGGACCGTTCCCGCTTGCCGGCGGCCTTGCCCTGGCAGCCGCCGTTGCCGGCGCAGTGGAACGCGGCGCGGCTGAGCGCCGGCGGCCGCCATGCGGCCGAAGCCGCGCTGTCCGCGCCGGGCAAGCGCGGCCAGACGCTTCTGGGCGACGGCGAACGGCCGGACGCCCACGGCAAGAGCGCGGCGCGGCAGCAAGGCGCGCACGTCGCCGCGCTGGCGGCCCAGCACGCGGCCAGCCTGGCGCCGCTGGCCGCCGCGGCCAAGGTCCGCGTGGCACCCGCAGCGGTGGCGCCGCCCAAGGCCGAGCACATGCCGCTCAAGATGGAACAGGCGCCGGCGGCCAAGACGGAACAGGCGCTGGCCAAGGGCGAGACGCCGCCGGCCGCCGCCTTGACGCCGGCGGCGCCGAAAGCGCAGCACAGCGAGTCCGCCGCGCCGATGTCGGGCCCGGCGTCGATCGCCGCGCGCGAAGGCGGCGACGCGCGCAAGAGCGAGGCCGCTCCCGTCGGCGCCGTGGCCGCGCCGCCGCAGCCGCAAGCCCAGGCGACAGCGACGCCGCCGCGCGAAGCCGCGCCGCCGGCGCGACCGCGCCAGGACGCGGCGCCGGCCCAGCCGGCCCCGTCCGCGCCCAGCGCGCCGGAGCCGGCGCAGCCGGGCCTGACTTACCGCTTCCAGCGCTGGGGCGGCGAGCACGCGGTCAATGTGCAGAGCCAGCCCGGCGGCGTGCTCAGCCTGCAGCCGTCGGACAGCCTGGTGCAGCAGCGGCTGGGCGAGCAATGGCAGTCCGGCAATCCGCAGCAATGGCAGATGGCGCGCGACGACGGCCGCGAGCAGGGCCGGCAGCAGCCGCAGCGCGATGAGGAGGAGGACGCCTGATGCTGGCGCTCAGACAAATCGACGCGCGTGAACGCGCCTTGAGCCTCGCCGCCGCCGCCTGGCGTCGGCAAGGCTGGGACGCGGTGCTGGAAACGCCGCCGCGTGACGGCCTGTGGTTGTCGGTCAGCGACGCGGACCGACGCTGGCAGGGCTGGCTGCACGCTCGGGCCTGGCTGGAGCACGCGGCGCCGGAGCTGGCGCGGCTGGCCTTGTCCGCCGGCGTGGAGGCGCTGGCGGCGCAGTGGCTGGCGGCGGCGGAACGGCCGCTGAGCCTGCCGATGCCGGAGCTGGCTTACCAGCGCCTGCGCTTGGGCGAGGCGGGACCGGGCGATGCCTTGCCGCGCCAGCCGCTGCTGCGGGTGATGAGCGCCGAAGGGCCGCTGTGGCTGGAGCAGACGCCGGAAGTGGACGCCGACGAGGCGCCGGAGCTGGCGGGCCGGCTTAGCTGGCCGCTGCGCTTCGTCATCGGCGACAGCCGCATCAGCCTGGGCCTGCTGCGCGAGGTGGGCCGCGGCGATGTGCTGCTGATCCGCCAGCCGGCGGCGGCGGTGCGCTGCCACGACCGCGCGCTGGGCACTTATCAAACGTATGAGGAAGGAATCGTCATGGAATGGGATGAAACGCAACAGGCGGCGGAGCCGGAAGCGCCGGCGCGCGATATGGGCCAATTGCCGGTAGAACTGGAATTCGTGCTGCACCGAAGCCGGATGACGCTGGCGGAATTGCAGGCGCTGTGCCGCGGCCGCTTGCTGGAACTGCCGGCCGACGCCGAGCGACGAGTGGAAGTGCGCGCCAACGGCGCCTTGCTGGGGCGCGGCGAACTGGTGCAGCTGGCCGGCCAGTTGGGGGTGGAAGTGACGGAGTGGCTGGGCGGAGCCGCCGATGTCGAATGATATCTCGCTGATCGCGCTGCTGGCCTTCGCCACGCTGCTGCCTTTCCTGATCGCTTCCGGCACCTGTTTCATCAAGTTCTCCATCGTGTTCGTGATGGTGCGCAACGCGCTGGGCTTGCAGCAGGTGCCGTCCAATATGACGCTCAACGGCATCGCGCTGATGCTGTCGATGTTCGTGATGCTGCCGATCGCGCAGCAGGCCTACAGCCATTACCAGGAAGAGCAGGTCAGTTTCAACAGCGTGGAATCGGTGAGCAACTTCGTCGAGAACGGCCTGGACGGCTATCGCGGCTATTTGCAGAAGTATTCCGACCCGGAACTGGTGAGCTTCTTCGAAAAGGCCCAGGCGCAGCGCACCGAGCGCGAAACCGGCAATGCCGAGGCCGACGAGCAGCCGTCCATTTTCGCCTTGCTGCCGGCCTACGCGCTCAGCGAGATCAAGAGCGCGTTCAAGATCGGCTTTTATCTCTACCTGCCCTTCG
The DNA here is from genome assembly GCF_041912965.1 of Chromobacterium sp. Lineage (NCBI taxonomy): Bacteria > Pseudomonadati > Pseudomonadota > Betaproteobacteria > Neisseriales > Chromobacteriaceae > Chromobacterium > Chromobacterium sp. The sequence continues at coordinate 2,877 of NZ_JAYSGF010000061.1, forward strand.
TGGTGGTGGATCTGGTGATCTCCAGCATCCTGCTGGCGCTGGGGATGATGATGATGAGTCCGGTGACGATCTCGGTGCCGATCAAGCTGGTGCTGTTCGTGGCGCTGGACGGCTGGACCTTGTTGTCGAAGGGTTTGGTGTTGCAGTACCTGGACCTGGCTTCGTAGGGGGCAAAACCGCCGATGCTGCGTTGCGCCTCCTTGTCGTACGACGGGTACTGCCTGCGTCGGCGCGCCTTGCCTCGGTCGCTGCGCTCGGTTTTGCTTCCCGAGTCTTGGAGCCTGTTTACGATCTGCTGCGCATCGTGGATGCGTTACACGGTAAGTACCGCTTCGAAATGCTCATGTACCACTTGTACATTCCGCTTTCTCAACCGTTTTCGCCTTGTCTCACCTTAGCTCGCGAGACTTTGAAACAGTTTCTTGGAGTCGGCGCTGCCCATGCCGCCCGCCTCAATTTTGGAGTTTTGCTATGAATGATCTGGTGTTCGCCGGCAACAAGGCGCTGTACCTGGTGTTGCTGATGTCGGCCTGGCCCATCATCGTCGCCACCGCCATCGGCCTGCTGGTGGGCCTGTTCCAGACCGTGACCCAGTTGCAGGAACAGACGCTGCCCTTCGGCATCAAGTTGTTCGGCGTCAGCCTGTGCCTGTTCCTGCTGTCCGGCTGGTACGGCGAGACCCTGCTCGGCTTCGGCCGGGAAGTGATGCGCATGGCGCTGGCCCGGGGCTGAGGCGGATGCAGTTCGGCCTGTTCTTCGAAATCCACGGCTGGGTGGCCGCGGCCGCGCTCGGCTTCGCCCGCGTGGCGCCGGTGTTCTTCATCCTGCCCTTCCTGAACAGCAATGTGCTCAGCGGCGTGGTGCGCACCTCGGCCACCATGCTGGTGGCGCTGGGGCTGTGGCCGCATCCGGTGGAGGCGCTGCCGGCCTTCCAGGCGCTGCCCTTCCTCGCGCTGATCGCGCGCGAGGTGGCGGTGGGCCTGCTGTTGGGCTGTCTGCTGGCCTGGCCGTTCTGGGTGTTCCACGCGCTGGGCAGCATCATAGACAACCAGCGCGGCGCGACGCTGAGCAGCAGCATAGACCCGGCCAACGGCGTGGATACCTCGGAGCTGGCCAATCTGTTCAATCTGTTCGCCGCCGCGGTCTATCTGCAAGGCGGCGGCATGGGCCTGATGCTGGACCTGTTCCGCCAGAGCTATCAGTTGTGCGATCCCTTGGGCGTGTGCACGCCGGCGCTGACGCCGACGCTGAGCCTGCTCAACCAGGTGATCAGCAAGGCGGTGGTGCTGGCCAGCCCGGTGGTGGCGGCCTTGCTGCTGTCCGAGGCGGTGCTGGGCCTGCTGTCGCGCTTCGCGCCGCAGATGAACGCCTTCGCGGTGTCGCTGACGGTGAAGAGCGCGGTGGCCTTGCTGATCATGCTGATGTATTTCGGCCCGGTGCTGCCGGACACGGTGGCGCGGCTGGTGGTGCCGGCGGCGGCGCTGCCCGGCTGGCTGGGCGCGCCGGTGCGCTGAGATGTCGAACAAGACCGAACAACCGACGCGCAAGCGCTTGCAGGACGCGGCCAAGAAAGGCCAGTCCTTCAAGAGCCGCGACCTGGTGGTGGCCTGCCTGACCCTGTGCGGCGTCGCCTATCTGGTGTCCTTCGGCTCGCTGGTGGAATTGATGGGCGCTTTCCGCCAGGTGATCGCCGGCGGTTTCCAGCAGGACATGCAGGGCTATGCCCAGGCGGTGGTTTGGCTGGGCATCAAGCTCTTGCTGCCCATCTTTCTGCTGTGCATCGTCGCCTCCGCCTTGCCCTCCCTGCTGCAAAGCGGCTTCGTGCTGGCCAGCGAGGCCTTGAAGCTCAATCTGGAAGCGCTGAATCCGGTGAACGGCTTCAAGAAGTTGTTCAGCCTGCGCACGGTGAAGGAGGCGGTGAAGGCGCTGCTCTATCTGACCAGCTTCGTGGTGGCGGTGCTGGTGCTGTGGCACAAGCACAAGGCGCTGTTGTTCGCCCAGCTCAACGGCGACCCGATCGGCATGGCGGCGATCTGGCGCGAGCTGCTGCTGGCGCTGGTGCTGACCTGTCTGGGCTGCATCGTGGCGGTGCTGCTGCTGGACGCGATCGCCGAGTACTTCCTGTTCATGAAGGACATGAAGATGGACAAGCAGGAGGTCAAGCGCGAGATGAAGGAGCAGGAGGGCAACCCGGAGATCAAGTCGCGCCGTCGCGAGGCGCACATGGAAATCCTGTCCGAGCAGGTGAAGTCCGACATCGAAAACTCGCGCCTGATCGTGGCCAACCCCACCCATATCGCCGTCGGCATCTATTTCAAGCCCGAGCTGCTGCCGATTCCCTTCATCTCGGTGATGGAGACCAATCAGCGCGCGCTGGCGGTGCGGGCCTACGCGGAAAAAGTGGGGGTGCCGGTGGTGCGCGACATCCCGCTGGCGCGGCGCATCTTCGCCAGCCACCGCCGTTATTCCCTGGTCAGCCTGGACGAGGTGGAGGAAGTGCTGCGCTTGCTGATGTGGCTGGAGCAGGTGGAAAACGCCGGCGTGGAAGCGCCGGAGCCGGAACCATCGCCGCTAGCGGCGGCGGAGCGGGGGAAGGACGCGAACGCCGCCGGGCCGGTTGTGGATAAATCCGCCGCCGAGCCCGCCTCTGTGGATAAACGAGACGAGCGGGACGGCTGAGCGCATAGACGCGCCCCAAGAGCCCGCCCGGTGGGGCGGCAACGCCAACCCTCCCCCGCGAGGCGGCAGGCCATATTGAACACGCCCGGATAGCCGCTGCGCCGTCGCCATGAGCGATTCCTGAATGTTTCCCCCGGCCGCGCGCTGTTAAATGACAGCGACGACGGTCATTCCATACCCAAGACAACCGTCGTCTCTAGCCAGCTCTGCCGGGTTGGTGACAGCGACTAGGAGATGTTTGATGAACCCTGAAGACAATGTCAGCGACGAGCGCCTGGCAGAGATGGTCTGGGAAGCGGTAAGCGAGGGCGCCACCCTGAAAGACGTGCACGGCATTCCGCCGGACATGATGGAAGGCCTGTACGCCCACGCTTACGATTTTTACAACAAGGGAAGGCTCGACGAGGCGGAAACCTTCTTCCGCTTTCTGTGCATCTACGACTTCTACAACTCCGATTACATCATGGGACTGGCCGCCGTGTGCCAGCTCAAGAAACAGTTCCAGAAGGCCGCCGATCTGTACGCGGTGGCCTTCGCCCTGAGCAAGAACGACTACCGGCCGGTGTTCTTCACCGGCCAGTGCCAGCTGTTCATGCGCAAGGCGGCCAAGGCTAGGCAGTGTTTCGAGCTGGTGTGCGAGCAGAGCGACGACGAGTCGCTGCGCGCCAAGGCCCAAGTGTATCTGGACAGCTTGCAGGAGACGGAGGCCGAGCAATCCCGTCAGCAGGAAAAGGAGCAAGCATGAGCGGTAATACTATCGGTCAAGGCTTTAATCTTGGCAGTGCCGAGCTGGCGAAAGCGCTATCGGGCAACACCCAGGCGAGCGAGAAATTCGTCGACGCCGCGCAGAAGTCGGCGCAAGCGCTGTTCACGCTGCGCGTCAGCGACGACGCCGGCGCCGCCAAGCCGCGCAGCGACTTGAACACGCCGCCGCTGACCCAGCCCACGGCCAAGGCCAAGGAAGAGCTGGACGGCGCGGGCAAGCTGACGCTGCTGCTGGGACAGTTGATGTCCTTGCTGGGCAATGTCTCGCTGTCGCAGCTGGAAAGCCGCATCGCCACCTGGCGCGCGATGATGGAATCGCAAGCGGCGATGGGCCAGAAGTTGTCGGACGAGTTGCAGCTGGCGATCGGCGAGGCGGAACAGGCCACCGAGGCCTACCAGACCGCGCTGGGCGATTTGAAAACGGCCAAGGCCACGCTGGACGCGGCCAAGCAGAAGCTGGCCCAGGCTCAGGCCAAGCTGGACGGGCTGACGCCGGAAGACGCCGGCTACCAGCAGGCGCTGGCGGCGCGCGATCAGGCCGCCAACGAGGCGCAGGCCGCCAAGCTCAAGGCCGACAAGGCGGAACAGGCCGCCACCGACGCGCACAACTTCGCCAAGGACAAGACCGCCAAGGCGGACTCGCTGTTGACCCAGGCCCAAGGGCTCAATACCAAGGGCGGCGCGGGGCAGCAGGCCGCGGAGGACCATCTGACCGGCGTGGCCAAGCTGACCATGCTGATGGCGATGTTCGTCGAGATGGTGGGCAAGAACAGCGAAGAAAGCCTGAAAAGCGATCTGGCATTGTTCCAGGCCATGCAGGAAGGCCGCCAGAAGGAAATGGACAAAAAATCCGCCGAGTACCAGGAAGAAGTGCGCAAGGCGGAAGAACTCAATCGCACCATGGGGTGCATTGGCAAGATTCTAGGCGCGGTGCTGACAGTGATCAGCGTCGTGGCCGCAGCATTCACCGGCGGCGCCAGCCTGGCGCTGGCCGCGATTGGCGTCGCGCTGATGGTGGCGGACGAGGTGGTCAAGGCCACCACCGGGGTGTCCTTCATGGAAGAGGCGTTGAAGCCCTTGATGGACAAGGTGCTCAAACCCTTGATGGACCTGCTAGGCAAAGCCATCACCAAGGCGCTGGAAAGCATGGGGGTGGACAAGAAGACCGCCGAGCTGGCCGGTTCCATCATCGGCGCGGTGCTGGCCGCGGTGGCCATGGTCGCGGTGATGGTGGTGGTGGCGGTGGTGGGCAAGGGCGCCGCCAGCAAGCTGGGCGGCGCGCTCAGCAAGCTGATGGGCGACGCCATCAAGAAGATGGTGCCCAATGTGCTGAAGGAACTGGCCAAGAACGGCAGCAAGATGTTGACCCAGGGCTTCCAGCGCCTGGCCAACAGCCTGGGCCTGCGCACCGACGCCGCGTCCAAGCAACTGATGGCCAACACCCTCAACCGCGTGGTGGTGGGCGGGGAAGTGGCGCAAGCCACCACCCAGGCCGGCGGCAATGTGGCGCAGGGCGTGTTCATGAAGAACGCCAGCGACATGCTGGCCGACTTCACCCTGGCGCGCGCCGCGATGGACCAGATCGAACAATGGCTGAAGCAGGCGGTGGAAGTGTTCGCCAGCACCCAGAAAGTCACTCAGGACCTGACCACGATGATGTCTTCCGCGTTGCAGCAGAACGCCGAAGCCGGTCGTTTCGTGCTGCGTCAGAGTCACGCTTGAGTTAGGAGAGAATATTATGGCAACTATTATCGGCAGTGTTTCCACCCACAATCCGTTTCCGGCGGCGCTTGAATCCGGCGCGGCTGAAAAATCATCTGTCGCCAAGTCCTTGGTGGACATCAAGGACATCCTGCCCATCCTGAACAGCGCCGGCCGCGACGGCAAGGCGCTGGCCGAGGCGATGAGCGGCCCGCAACTGCGCCCGCCGTCCGCCGAGGTGAGCAAGCAAGTGACCGACGCGCTGAAGAGCTATCTGAGCGAAAAAGCGCAGGACCCGGCCTTCGTCCAGGACCTGGGCGCGGTGTATCAAAAGGTCGAGTCCGGCGTCAGCAAGCTGGTGAACGACAAGGTCAAGGAGCAGGCCGAGCAGGGCAAGCCCTTCGACATCAGCGGCATGGCGCCCAACGGCGCGGCCTTGATGGTGGCCGCCATCGTGCTGATGTCGGCGCTGCGCACCGCCGACAACACGCTGAGCAGCAAGCTGTCGCTGGTGGGCTTCGACGCCACCAAGGCCACCGCCGCCTCCATGGTGCGCGAGGGCGTGGCCAATCTGTCCAGCAGCATCGCCCAGGGCGTGGGCCAGATGGCCATCACCGGCGTTGGCGCCAAGAAAAACCTGAGCGGCTTGAGCGCCGAGCGCGGCGCGCTGAAGAACAACGCGCCCAAGCTGGCCAAGCTGGGCGACGAGGGCCGCAACATCCAGTCCGCGCTGGGCCGCCAGAACACCGTCAAGCTGGGCACCGACGCCGACAGCCTGAAGCAGGTGGGCCTGAAGCCGCAGCAGCCGGGCGCGGCCAAGCCGGGCGCGGGCGAGTTGAACGCGCAGTCCAATGCCGCCGGCAGCGTGGCCGACGGCATGGCCGGCGACACGATAGGCCTGCAGTCCAGCAAGCAGCGTTTGTCCAAGGAGCATGAAACCGCGCTGGGCGGCGCCGGCGAGAACTTGTCGATGAAGGGGCAGGCGGAACAGCTGGCCATGGACGACACCAAGCTCAAGGCCGAGGCCAAGAAGACCACCGGCCGGGCCATCATGGACAGCTCGTCCGCGGCCAGCAATATCGCCGGCGGCTCCGGCCGCTACGCGGCCACGCTGGAGCAGTCCGAGCAGCAGATCAGCCAGGCTTCCAGCCGCGTGGCGAATACCGCCTCCGAGGAAACCCGCGAGAGCAGCCGCAAGTCCGACAGCTTCATCCAGGAGCTGCTGCGCACCTTGGACACGATCAGCCAGTCCAAGAGCGCGGCCATGGGCGCGGTGGCCGGCAACATCCGCGCCTGATCCGCTAGCCCGGAACCGGGCGGGGCCGTCCCAGGCTCCGTCCGCCGGCCCGGCCATTCCGGTCGGGCCGGCCTTCCACACCATTCATCCCGCCAGCGCCTGGGCGCCTGCCTCGGCGCTGGCCATGCAGGGGAATCCCCATGAACGGCATTCAAACCACTCTTTCCACGCCACTGACGCGGCCACAGCTCGCTGAAACCCCGGCCGCCGCGCCGCGCGCCGATGTCGCCGGCCAGGCTGTCGAAACCCGCGCCGCCGCGCCGCAAGGGCCGGAGCTGTCCGCGCTCAATAGCGCCCAGGGCAAGGCCGACGCGCTGCGCCAGGCCAATGAAACCATCCGTCGCGTCGTGGAAGGGCAGGCCACGTATGAAAGCAAGCTGGCCGACCAGCGCTGGCAGGCGGCGATTGCTGGCGGCGAGCAGCCGCCGGCCGAGCGCGTGGCATTTCAGCGCGGCGCCTTGACGCGGGCGTTGGACCAGGCTCGCGACACGCAGACCCTGACGACTCAGCAACTCAGCGGCGGCTTGAATAGCGTGGCGCAGAGCGGCTACGAGATGTCCGCCGAGCAAAAGTCGAAGTTGCAGGCGGATATCGCCGACACGCTGGCCGACGCCCCGCCGACGGCGCGGGAATTTGCCGAGCCGATGTTGTTCTCCGCCCCGGCGCCGGGCGCGGGCAAGGACATGATTTCCGACCGCGAACTGTGGGAAATGATCAGCAAGTCCATTGGCAACATCAAGGACGGCTACCTGGGCGTGTATGAGAACGTGGTGGGCAAATACATCGAGTTCTACCAGGAGTTCAGCGACATCCTGTCCAAGATGGCCGGCTGGATCTCGTCCAACGACAAGGGCGACAAAGTCACCCTGAGCGTGGGCGAGTTGTATGACGCGCTGAAGACATTGAAGGCGAAATACGAGAACACGGTGTTATTCCCCACCAGCGGCACCACGACCGAGGCCGAGGCGAAAAAATGGGCCAAGGAGCTGGGTCTACCGGAAAGCTGTGTGCAAAAAAAAGGCGACGGCTATGTGGTGGTCATCGACACCGGTCCGGTGCAGAAAATGATGGACGCCTTGAAAGGCCTGGCCGGCGGCAGCGAGCCGGCGAAAGACAAGAAGGTGGAAATGGACAACGCCAAATTCCAGTCCTGGCAGTCCGGCTTCAAGGCGCAGGAAGAAAACCTGAAGAACACCTTGCAAACGCTGACCCAGAAATACAGCAACGCCAACTCGCTGTTCGACAACCTGGTCAAGGTGCTCAGCAGCACCATCAGCAGCTGCATGGAAACCGCCAAGTCCTTCCTGCAAGGCTAACCAAGGCCTGATGCGGGGTTGCGCCAATGACTGTTGGCGCGTCCCGCCTCAGCCGTGCCACTGACTTCTGTTAGAACCCGTTTACGATCTCGCGGGCCAAGGCGAGACCAGGCCAAAACAGCCGAAAAAGCGGAGCGCACGCACCGTGCATGAGCATTTCAAAGCACTCGCCGAGCCACGCCTCACGACGCGCAGCGGATCGTAAACAGGTTCTTAGCCACTCTAGATAAGGCTTAGGAGAACCACACCATGCCCATTACCGGCGCATCCCCCCTTCTGACGCGCTCCCTGTCCATGCCGGCGGACGCGTCGCGGCGGCCGGCCACTCCGCTCTCGGAGCAGTTCAGCGGCGGGCGCAGCAGCGCCGCCACGCCGGCGCGCCGTCACTCGCTGATTGATCCGGCCAGCTTCAAGGCCCAGCACACCCGCGACAGCGTGGCGGCCTTGTTCGCCGCCTCGACGGACGCCAAGGCGTTGGACAAGCTCTATCTGGCCTCGCCCAATATCTACGCCCAATTGGAAATCGCGGAGTTCGCCAAGGTCTACGCGCAACTCAAGCAGCAGCCGGACTTGAGCCCGCAAGATGCCAAGTCCCTGGACGATCTGGCGCAGCAATACACCGCCCGAGTCCTGAAAGACGGCCTGGGCGCCAAATCCGCCTTCGGCCCGTGGACCCAGAGCACCAATAAGCAATACCAGCTGCGCAATCAGCTGGAGCACAAGCTGGCGCTATTGGCGCACCAGCATTGCGGCGGCGACACCATGAAGCTGGGCAACGACTTCATGCAGCGCGAGGTCAGCACCTTCATCCTGTCCTATGTCGAAACCCAGCTGGGGCGTTCACTGGATGCGGCCACCGGCGAGAAAGTGATGGAACTGGTGGACAGCGCGGCGAAGCTGGCCTTCGACGCGCTGCGCCAGAGCCGCGGCGAGATGCTGGGGCTGAGCGGCCCGAGCCTGGGCCGGCAGGCGCGCGACCTCGACACCGTGGCGATTCTGCCGCAGCTGCTGCGCAGCGTGCTGGCGGGGCTGGGACAAGACCCGAAAGGCCCGCAACAACCGGACCCCGCGCGAGATGGTCAGCCCGATCCCAGTCCAGGCCCTCAACCAGGCCCGACCGAGCCGGGGGGCGCGCGGCAGCCGATGGTGGTGAATAACTACTACACCACCAATAACGATAACCGTCAGGACAATCGTCAGGACAACCGGCGTTGGGACAAGCGCGGCGACATGTATCTGGGCGATGTGCACAAGGGCAACCGCCATCATGGCGGAGAGCCCTCGCGCCTGGTGACGTCCTTGCGCATGCCGGCGCCGCAAGTCGCCCGCAGCCAGGACTTGCCCAAGCCGCAGCAGGCTACCTTGTCGGAAACGCGCCATCCCTTGCTGAACGCGGCCAGCCAGGTAACGGTCGCCTTGTCCGAGCTGATGAACACGGCGCTGGGCGAGGAGACGCTGACGGCGCCCACGCCCGGCGTGGCGCAAGCCGGCAAGCTGGAGGCGACCGCGCGCCAGGCGCGGCTCAGCCCGCCGGCCACGCCGCAATCCGCAATCCTGGGAGGCGAGCCGTCCGGGGTGGAGCAGGGCACGCAGACCGATGCCGGACAGGCCTTGCGCGACGCGGCCAGCCAGGTAACGGGGGCCTTGTCCGAGTTGATGAACACGGCGCAGGGCACGCAGACCGATGCCGGCCAGGCCTTGCGCGACGCGGCCAGCCAGGTAACGGGGGCCTTGTCCGAGTTGATGAACACGGCGCAAGGCGCGCAGACCGATGCCGGCCAGACCTTGCGGCACGCGGCCAGCCAGGTGTCGACGGCCATGTCCGAGCTGATGAACACGGCCTTGGGCGAGGAAACGCTGGCGACGCCCATTCCCGGCGCGGCGCAAGCGGGCAAGCTGGACGCGACGGCGCGCCAGGCGCGGCTCGACGCGACAGCGCAGCCGCAAACCGCCCGCCTAGGCGGCGAGGCGGCCGGCGAGTTCGCCGGGCTGTCCTTCCGCGGCGGCCCGCTGCGCAATTTGCCCAGCCAGGCCTATCTGCGCAGCCAGATTTTTCATTCGACGCTGGACGGTCACGCCGCCGGCCGAGAACTGATCAAGGCGCTGCGCGACGCGCTGGAGCCCGACGCGGCGCAGCCCTTCGCGCAACGGCGCGAGTTCGAAGCCTTGCGCAACCGGATGTTGCCCAGCGGCCGCATGCAGCAAGACGATTTGCTGCGGCAATTCGCCGATGGCGCGCCGGAAGCGCTGGCGGCCGACGCGCGCCGGCTGGGCGGCGTGTTGGCCGAACATCCCGGCCTGGAGCGGCAGCGTCAGGCGCTGGGCGGTTTTGCGCAAACCTTGATTCGGGAAACCAATCTGTTGCCGCCGGGCGGGCGGGCCAATCCCTTGCTGGGCGAGTTTCTGAACGGTTTGGGTCTTCAGACGCGCAACACGCCGGCGGCGGATGTCGGCGCTCGCCTGCATCAGGCCGCACGCGAGGTAGCCGACGGCTTGTCCCAGGTGCTGGACACCGCGGCCGGCCGGCGCGTGGAAGGCGAGTTGCGGGCCGAACGCGTGGATATCCAGCAAGCGGCCAGCACGCCGCTGGACCAAGCGGTTCGCTTGTCGGCCGGAGACGCGCCGACCGCTGATGCCGGCTCGAGTCTGCATCAGGCCGCGCGACAGGTGGCGGATGGCTTGTCCCAAGTCTTGAACGCCGCAGCCGGCCAGAGCGCGGCCGGCGAACCGGAGGCCAATGGACAAGCGTCTCGGCTTGGCCGCGCGCCGACGGCGGACGCCGCTGCGCCGACGGCCGAACGAGACGGCGGCGGCTTCGACGGACTCAAGTTCCGCGACGGCAATCTGTACACGTTGCCAACCCAGGCTTATCTGCGCAGCCGCGCCTTCGCCTTGGACGCCGGCAGCGAGCTGATCCGCGCGGTGCGCGGCGCCCTGGAACCCGACGCGACGCAGCCCTTCGCGCAACGACGCGAGTTTGAAGCGTTGCGCAACCGCGTGTTGCCGGGCAACAGCACCCAGCAAAGCGGCGTGTTGAAGGACTTTGCCGACGGCAAGGCGGGCGCGCTGGGCGACGACGCCGCGCAACTGCGGAAAGTGCTGGCCGAGCATCCGGGCTTGGAGCGGCAGCGCCAGGCGCTGGGCAGTTTTGCGCGCACCTTGATCCGCGAAGCCAATCTGCTGCCGCGCGGCAAGCCGGCCAACCCGCTGGTGGTGGAACTGCTGAGCGGGCTGGGCCTGGACGCCGCCGCCGAATCGCGGCGCGGCGAAGCCTTGAGCTCGCCTTCCGGGGTCACCCTGACCACCGACGGCCTGCATCTAGACCCCAACCGCATCCGGGAGCGCAACCGTGGCAGTCAGTCTTGAGCAACAAGTGGTGGCGGTGATGGCCTGCTGTCTGTCGGTGGAAGAAGCCAAGCTGCAACCGCAGGCGCGGCTGGTGGACGAGCTGTACGCGGACTCGATGGAGCTGCTGGACATGGTGCTGTTGCTGAACGATGAGTTCGGCATCGAGATTGGCGTCGACGACATCGTCGACATCAAGACCGTGGCCCATGTCTGTCAGGTGGTGGAACGGCGGCTGGCCGAGCGCGTGGCTCAGCTGTCGCCGCTCGGCTCCGATTGCGGCAGCGCCGCCTCCAGCGCCTGAAACAGGTGCTGCAGCCGGTCCGCGTCCGGCTGCGCCTGGCGCAATAGGGTCTGCATCTCCGCCGCCAGCGCCGGCAGCCGCGGCAGGCCGGCGCTGAGCGCCACGCCGTGTAGGCGGTGCGCGTAATGCTCCGCCTGCTGCCAGTCCCGCGCCTGCAGCGCCTGGCGCAGCGCGGCGGCGTCGGCGTCGCAGCTGTGGCTCAGCAACTGGGCCAGCGCGTTGTCCGGCACCGTCGGCGGCAGCGGAGCCGGGTGGTGGTCCAGCCACAAGCTCATCATTTGCTCCAGCTGCGCCAGCCGCAAGGGCTTGGTCAGGCAACTGTCTATGCCGCTGTCCAGGCAGCGTTGCTGGTGTTCTATGCCGGTGGTGGCCGAGATGGCGATGATGGGCAAGTGGGGCTGCCACTGCAAGGCCGGGTGGCGGCGCAGCCGCAGCGCCAGCTGGTAGCCGCTGATGCCGGGCAGATTGCAGTCCAGCAGCGCCATGGCGAAGCGTTGGCCCTGGTCCAGCAGCGCCAGCGCGGCGGCGCCGTTTTCCACCGTCACCGCGCGGTAGCCCAGCTGCAATAGCTGCTGGGCGATGATGAAGCGATTGGCCGGCTGGTCCTCCACCACCAGGATGGGGTCGCAGTCCTCATTGATCGCCGCCGGCGCGCTGGCGGCGTCCGGCTCCGCTTGCGCCGCGGCCACGGCCGGCGCATGGCGCACCGGCAGCCACAAGGTCACCGTGGTGCCGCATTGCGGCTGACTGGTCAGCGCGATGCGGCCGCCCATCAATTCCACCAATTGCCGGCAGATCAACAAACCCAGCCCGGCGCCGCCGTAGCGGCGCTGGGTATCGTCCGCCTGCGCGTATTCCTGGAACAGCTTGGTCTGCTGTTCCAGCGGGATGCCGATGCCGGTGTCGCTGACTTGCACGCGCAATTGCGCGCTGTCCTGCTCGATGTCTTGCAATTCCAGATTCAAACGCACCGTGCCGTGGCGGGTGAACTTGACCGCGTTGCTGAGCAGATTGCTCAGGATCTGGCGCAGGCGCACCGGGTCCACCACCAGTTGGCGGCGGCACAGCTCCTTCATTTCCAGTTGCAGCGTCAGGCCTTTTTTTTCCGCGCAGGCGCGGTAGATCGCCGCCACGCCGCTGGCCAGCGCCGCCGCGTCGGTGGCCAGCGGCTCCAGCCGCAGCCGCTGGGCGTTGAGCTTGGACACGTCCAGCACATTGTCCAGCAGCTCCAGCAAATTCACCGCAGAGGCATTGGCCAGCGCCGCCAGCTCGCGCTCGCGCGGCGGCAGCTCGGCCTGGCGCAGCAGCTCCACCGAGGCCAGCACCGCGTTCATCGGCGTGCGGATCTCATGGCTCATCACCGCCAGAAAAGTGGATTTCTGCGCCTCGCTGCGCTGGGCGGCGCGGCGCGCGGTGTGGGCGCGCTGGGCAAAAACCAATAGCAGCAGCAAGGCCAGCGCGGCCAGGCTCAATTCCAGCGCGTAATAGCGGGCGATGGAGCGCCAGGACGGCGCGCCGTAGTCGGTGGTCTGCAGCCAGCCTTCCAGTATCTGCTGGGTATCGTCCGCGGTCAGTTGCTCCAGCGAGCCATTGATGATGGAGAGCAGCCGCGGCTGGTTCTTGTTCACCGCCATCGAGACCAGCCTGGGCATCTCGCTGACGCTGCCGGCGATGCGCAGCGCGCCGTAATAGCGGCGGCGGATCACCGACTGCATCACCGCGTCCAGTCCCACCGCGGCGTAGGCCTTGCCGTCGGCCACCGCGTCCAGCGCCGCCAGCGGCGTGGGCGTGGCCACGATGTCGACGGCCGGGAAGTTCTCGCGCAGAAAGTATTCGTAGGGGTCGCCGCTTTCCACCGCGATGGTCTTGTCGGCCAACTTGGCGGTGCTGAACACGATGGGCTTGTTCGGCTGGGTGACCAGCACCGTGCTGCCGGAGAAATAAGGATCGCTGAAGCGGATGCGCCGGCTCACCTCGGGCGGGATCAGGCCGGAGGATAGCGCGGTGAGCAGATCGATGTGGCCGCTGAGCATCATGTCCACCGCCTGCTGGCGGTTGGCTACCGGCACCAGCTCGAAGCGCAGGCCGCTGATCTCGGAAATGCGGCTCAGATAGGCCTGGGTCAGGCCGCGGTGCTCGCCGTCCTCCATGTATTCGATGGGCCAGCCGTGCGGGTCTATCGCGTAGCGCACCACCGGGTGCTTGGCCAGCCAGGCGCGTTCCGCCGCGCTGAAGCCGGCGTGGCCGTGGCCTGACAAGAGGCTGAGCGCCAGGAACAGGCAGCAGGGCAGCAAGGGGCGGGCGCGCATGGCGTCAGGGATTGACCAGCCGGCTTTGCAGCTTGAACAACTCGTTGTCGCTGCGCAGGCCCAGCTTTTTCAGCGCCGACTGCTTCTGATTGCTGATGGTCTTGATGCTGCGCGAGAACTTGACGGCGATATCGCTGACCGTCATGCCGTCCAGACAGCAGCGCAGCACCTCGCGTTCGCGCGGGGACAGTTCCGGGAGGTCCAGCAGGCTGCGCAGCATCGCTTTCTGCGGCGCCGGCAGATTGGCGCAGGTTTCGTCCAGCGCCGCGCTCATGTCCGGGCTCAGATAGCTGTGGCCGTCTGCCAGCAGGCGGATGGCGGCGGCCAGCTCGTCCAGGCTCTGCTCCTTGCCGATGAAGCCGTGCGCGCCGCAGCGCAGCGCCAGCGCCACCGTGGCCGGGGTGTAATAGGCCGACATCACCAGGATGCGCACCTTGGCGAAGCGCCGGCGCAAGCCGCGGATCAGGCTGAAGCCGTCGATATCGCCGGGGCTGAGCGCGTAGTCGGTGACCACCACGTCCACCGCGTCGCACTGCGCCAGGTGCTGGATCAGCGGCGCGCTGCTGATGAACTGTCCGGTCACGTTCAAGTCGGTTTCATCGGCCAGAAGGCCGGCCAGGCTGTTCAGCACCATCAGGTGATCATCCAGCAAGGCGATTTGTATCGGCTGGCTCCGCAATGATTTGGCATCAGGCATATGAGTGTCCCAACAGATGGCGGCGCGGCTGCGCCTTGCGCCATGGTTATGTCTCTGAACCTGTGTACGCTGTTGCGCGGGCGGCGGCTCCGGTTTCGCTCCGGCATCAGGCTTGGTATAGGCCATTACGCGAAGTTTTGGCGGCAGGGAACGCTTGCGCCGCCGGTTTGGCCGGCTGAGGGAACGGAGGGTGGAATGGCGGGACGGGCCAGGCCTGCGGCGGGGCCGGAGGCGAAAGCGTGCGCATTCGTGATCTCGTTCCCCGGATTGTTAAAGACAGCCAGCAGGCCATTATTCCGTGCCGGCCGCGCCTTGTGAAGCGATTTCAGCGGCGGATGAGGATGCTTAGCTCGCTGGCATGAGGCCGGCGGCGAGGCGTCGCCGCCGGCGCAGAGGAGTGAAGCCGCTCTTGGAGCCGGCTCAAAGTCTGGCGAGCGAGGGCGAGACAAGGCGAGAACGAGCGAAAAAGCAGAATGTACGCGCGGTACATGAGCATTTTGGGCTCGTACTCACCGTGCAACGCTTCACGACGCGCAGCAGATCGTGAACAGCTTGTTAGAACCTGTTTACGATCTCCGGAGCAATAGAGCCAGGAAAGCCAAGTGGATGA
>NZ_JAYSGF010000062.1:0-15565 GCF_041912965.1 Chromobacterium sp.
AAACCCCCGGGTTTTTGGCCCCCCGGGGTGGGCCCCCCCCGGGCGCGCCTGCGTACACACCGCGGCCCCGCGGGGGGCCGCCTGTGGATGGCCCCGGCGCCGCCGCGCGCCCAGCTTAGGCAGTAAACGCATCCAGGCTCCGCAGCGTGGCCTCGAACGGCGAATGCTCGTCCAGCGGCTGGCGCAGCCATTGCCGCAATGTCTCGCGCGCGTTCATCGCCCGGTCGTTGTCGGCGTTCTCGCCGGGGCGGTATTCGCCCAGGTCGATGAACACCTGCAATTCCTCCAGCCGCGCCAGCAGCGCGCGCAGCGCCGAGGCCGCCTGCAGATGACCTCCGCCGCAGACCTGGCCGGCCACGCGGCTGGCGCTCTTGAGCACGTCGATGGCCGGGTAGTGGCCCTGGCCGGCCAGCTTGCGGCTCAGATAGATGTGGCCGTCCAGGATGGAGCGGATCTCGTCGGCCATCGGGTCCGGCTCGTCGTCGCTTTCCAGCAGCACGGTGTAGAAGGCGGTGATGCTGCCGCCGTGGGTGGCGCCGGGGCGTTCCAGCAAGCGCGGCAGGCTGTCGAACACCGAGGCCGGATAGCCGCGCCGCGCCGGCGGTTCGCCGGCGGCCAGCGCCACGTCGCGCAGCGCGCGGGCGTAACGGGTCATGGAATCGACGAACAGCACCACTTTCTTGCCCTGGTCGCGGAAGTACTCCGCCACCGTGGTGGCCAGCAGCGCCGCGTTGCAGCGGTCCAC
This sequence comes from Chromobacterium sp., assembly GCF_041912965.1. NCBI lineage: Bacteria > Pseudomonadati > Pseudomonadota > Betaproteobacteria > Neisseriales > Chromobacteriaceae > Chromobacterium > Chromobacterium sp. The sequence goes on from NZ_JAYSGF010000062.1 coordinate 746, forward strand.
CGAGGAGAAGTCCGAGGTGGCGAACACCAGCGCACAGCGTTCGCGCTTGGGCGAGGCGCGCAGCGCCTCGGCGAATTCGGTCACTTCGCGGCCGCGCTCGCCGATCAGGCCGACGACGAAGACATCGGCGTCGCTCTGCTCGATCAGCATGTGCATCAGCATGGTCTTGCCGCAGCCGGCGGAGGCGAAGATGCCGACGCGCTGGCCGACGCCGCAGGTCAGCAGGCCGTCGATGGCGCGCACGCCGGTGGCCAGCGGCTCGCGGATGCCGACGCGCCGCGAATACGGCGGCGGATCGGCGTCGATGCCGCGCTCCTCGCCGCCGACGCCGGCCTCGGGCGCGAAGCGCTCGACGATGCGGCCGGACGGGTCCAGCACCGCGCCCAGCGCCGATTCGCCTATCCAGGCGGCCAGCGCGCGGCCGGTGGGCTGCAGCAGCGCCTCGCGTGACAGGCCGCGCGCATTGCCAATCAGGCTGAGCACCGCGCGCTCGCCCTGGAAGCCCACCACTTGGGCGCGGGCCACCACTTCGCGGTCCTGCCAGCTGCGGCGGATGTCGCACAGCTCGCCTATCGCCACCTCGGGCAGCGCGGCTTCCAGGATGGGGCCGGACAGGCGTTGCGGATAAGCCAGCCGGCGCAGCAGGCGCGGCGCCCTCATCGCAGCAGCGACTCGCTGAAGCGCTCCAGCGCGTCGAAGTAGCCGTTCAAGGCCTCGGAGAAGCGCTTGCCGTCGGCCAGACAGTCCGGATGCACCATCGCCTTCAGTTCCAGGTAGCCGTCATTGGCGGCCAACTGCAGCTGGCCGCCGCGGGTGAAATGGCAGCCTTGCATCAGCTCGCGCAGCAGTTCGGCGGCGCGCTGGGCCAGCACCGCCTCGTTGTGCTCGGCCAGCCGCGACCACAGCCACACTTCGCCGTCCTGGGCGCTGACGTGGATGCTGGGCAGGTCGTGCAGATCCAGCGCGATGGTGGAATGGCTGTCCAAGTCGCCCAGCAGGGCGGGATCGCAGCCGCTCTCTTCCAGCGCGGCGCGTACCAATTGGGCGATATCCATGGCGAACATAGGCGGAATCCTTTTTTAAATGGTTTTGATCACGTTCACCGACACGCTGTCGGCGATTTCGCCGAAGGACACCACTTCCAGATCGCGGAAGCGGGTTTCGACCAGTTTCTTGATGAAGCGCCGCACGTCCACCGAGGCCAGCAGCACCAGGTCCTTGTGCGCGATGCCCAGGCCGTCCAGGCCGAGCGCGAACAGGTCCATCAATTCGTCGGAAGCCGCCGGCTCCAGATTGAGGAAGGCGCCGGCCGAGGTCTGGCGTATGCCCTTGCGCACCATGTCCTCCACCTCGGCGGACATCATCACCGCGCGCAATTCGCCGCCGCTGGCGAACTTGTGGCAGATGTAGCGCGCCAGCGCGCCGCGCACGTGTTCCACCAGATTGATCACGTCCTTCTCGCGCGGCGCCCACAGCGCCAGCGCCTCCATCACCAGCTTCATATTGCGCACCGAGATGCGCTCGGCCAGCAGCCGCTGCAGCACTTCGGCGATGCGCTGCACCGTGGCGTGGCGCAGCACTTCCTTGAGCAGATCCGGGTATTTGGCTTCCAGCTGGTCCAGCATGTGCTTGGTTTCCTGGACGCCGAAGTATTCGTTGACGTGGCGCGCCAGCAGCGCGGCCAGGCAGTGATAGAGCTCGTCCAGCGCCGGGCGCAGCTGGTAGCCCAGCTTGGCCAGCTTGTCGCCGTCGGCCGGGCGCACCCAGGCGCACTGGCTGGCGCCCTGGGCGCTGAACACCGGCTGCACGCCCAGCGCGGCGGCTTCGTCGGAGTAATTGACCACCCGCAGCAGGTCGAAATGCAGTTCGAACTCGTCGGCGCGGATCTCGTTGATCAACACCGCCACCCGGTTGTCGGCCAGGCCTTCGCCGTCGCGCAGCAGCATGTCCGGCAGCCGCACCCCGTAATCGATGAAGAACTGGCTGCGCAGGCGCTCGGCCAGTTGCGCCTGCTCCAGCGCCGCGCGGCGCGCCTTGGGCACCAGCAGGATCAAGGGCACGGTTTCCGCCGCCACCTTGTCCAGATTGCCGATCAGGCCCAGCGAGCTGTCCTTGCCGCCGGCCGCGGCCGCGCCGGAGCCTTCAGCCTTCGGCGCCTGGGCCGCGCCCGGCGCGCCCTTGCCGGCCATGCGGCGCTTGTAATAGAACAGCCCGGCCAAGGCCGCGGCCAGGATCAGGAACACGATCAGCGGGAAGCCGGGCAGCATGCCCACCGCCAGCGCCAGCACCGCGGTCACCACCAGCACGAACGGGTTGCCCAGCAACTGGCTCATGATGTTGCGGCCCATATTGTCGCTGTCGCCGTTGACGCGGGTGACGATGAAGCCGGCGCTGATGGCGATCAGCAGCGCCGGAATCTGCGCCACCAGGCCGTCGCCGATGGTGAGCATGGTGTAGGTGGACAGCGCGGTGGACAGGTCCATGCCATGCTGGGTCATGCCCACGGCGATGCCGCCGATGAAGTTGACGAAGATGATGATGATGCCGGCGATGGCGTCGCCCTTGATGAACTTCATCGCGCCGTCGAAGGAGCCGTAAAGCTGGCTTTCGCGCTCCAGCACGCTGCGGCGCTCGCGCGCGCCGTCGGCGTCGACGATGCCGGCCTTGAGGTCGGCGTCAATGCTCATCTGCTTGCCGGGCATGCCGTCCAGCGAGAAGCGCGCCGCCACCTCGGCCACCCGTTCCGAACCCTTGGTGATCACGATGAACTGCACCACGGTGACGATGGAGAACACCACGAAGCCCACCGCCAGGCTGTCGCCGATCACGAACTGGCCGAAGGTGTTGATGATCTCGCCGGCGTCGGCCTCGATCAGGATCAGGCGGCTGGTGCTGATGGACAGCGCCAGCCGGAACAGGGTGGTGATCAGCAGCACCGAGGGAAAGGTGGAGAAGCTGAGGATGCGGTCGATGTAGAACGAGCCCATGAACACCAGCACGGCGATCACGATGTTGAGGCCGATCAGGAAGTCCACCAGATAGGTGGGCAGCGGGATGATCAGCATCGCGATGATCATCACCATCAACAGCAGGATCAGCAATTCCGGACGCGAGCGCGCGCCGTTGAGCAGGGAGTTAAACACCGTTAGTCATCCAAAGCGATTCGATAATCTGACAGCGGGCCGCGGCCCGCCGAGAAAAACAGCCAGGCAAGGCGGGGCGCGTCCCCTCGCCTTGCCTGGCGGCTCTTCCTTACTCCGCGCCGCCGCCCTCGGCCTCGCGCCGGCGCTCGGCCAGCTCGTGGCGGTAGGCGATGGCGGCCAGGCGGCGGAACTCCTCCTGCAAGGCGTCCAGCCAGCGTTCATCGACGAACAACTGCGGCGGCAGCGCCTTGCAGGCCTGGAACAAGGCCTGCAGCAGCGAGGAATGCTCGCTGTGGCGGCTGAGCAGCGCGGTGTCGCCCACGGTTTCCGCCAACAGGCCGTCCAGTTGCTGCGGCTGTTGCAGCAGCGACAGCATGAACAGCAGCCAGTCCGCCTCATTGGGGTTGAACGCGCACACCAGCGGGTTGGCCAGCATGCGGCCGACGAAGAGCGCGTCGGCCGAGCGCAGCAGCTTGAGCTGGCCCAGCCGGCCCAGCAGATTGCCGAACTCCAGCCGCGAACAGCTGGCGTCCAGCGAATCGATGTCGGCCAGCAACGCGCCCTCGATGAAATCCAGCACCACCGCCCGGCGCTGGTAGCCGTAGCTGCCCACCCAGTCGGCGTAGATCTCCGCTTCCGCCGCCTCGCTCTCCAGGAATTGGCGATAGCTGGCGCGCAGCAGGCCGGGGCTCAGCGACAGCGCCTTGCCGAACAGCCGCGCCTTGAGCGCGCAATTGATGCCGGCCTTCAAGGGCTTGGGCTCGGCCTGCTCTTCCACCTGCTTGAGCAGCGCCTGCAAGCGCTTGCGCACCACCTCGTCCAGCTGGCGGCGGCGCAATAGCTCGCGCAGCACCAGCACCAGATCGCTGTCGTCCGGGAACAGGGAACGCGCCTGGCGCAGCAGCTCCTCGGCGCTGACACCGTGGGACTTGGCCACGTGCACGATTTGCTGCGCCTTGGGCTGGGCTTCCTCGTCCAGCACCCGTTCGAAGCTGTCGGCCAGATGGCCCAGCTTCTTGTCGTAATCGCGGCGGTTGCGGAACTGGGTCAGCGCCGCCGACATTTCATCGGTGGACTGGGCGAAGCGCTGCACCTCGGCCGCCGGGCTGGCGTCCTCCAGCTGCTGCGCGTCGGCCTGCTGGGCCTCGCCCTGGCGCTGGGCGTCGCGCTGGGCGTCCAGCTTGGCCTGGTGCTTGGGCGAGCGCACGCCGAAGACCGGCGGCGGACGGCTGCTAATGTCCACGCGCCGCTTCCTTGGCCGCGCCGTCGGCGCGCTGCTCGCGGTCCAGGTAATCGCGCACCCATTGCTGCAGCGGGTCGCTGTCTATGCCGCCCTGCTTGGCCACCGCCGCCGCCAGATCGCTGGCGTCCGGCGTCAGCGGATCATCGATCTCGCGCGGCTGGATCAGGAACACGCGCACGGTATTGCTCTGGTTCTGGCTGCGGTAGCGGAACAGGCCGCCCACCAGCGGCAGGCTGCCCAAGAACGGCACCTTGTTGTTCTGCTCGATATTGGCGTCGCGGGTATAGCCGCCTATCAGCAGGCTCTTGCCCTGCGGCACCCGCGCCACGGTGCTGATGCGGGTGCGGCCCACCTCGGGCAGCGCGTCCTGCGGGTCCTTGTCGTAATCCGGGCTCTTGGCTTCGCGGCCGTCCTCGATGTTCAGCGACATCTCGATCTGACCGTCGGCGGAAAAGCGCGGCAGCACGCTGACCAGGGTGCCGTAGGTCACGTGCTGCAGGCTGGAATTGCGCTCGCCCACCAGCTTGGCGTAGAAGGTGCGGTTGTTGTCGAAGATGGCCGGCACGTTTTCCTGGGTCAGCACCACCGGGCGCGACACCACATTGGCCTTGTTCTTCTGCGACAGCGCCATCACCGAGGCGATGAAGCGGGTGCCGTCCAGGGTGCTGAGGGAGGAGGTCTGGTTCAGCGTCACGCCCAGCTTGTTGCCCACGGTGGCGCTGCCGCTCCAGTTGATGCCCAGCTGGTCCAGGTCGCCCTTGTCCAGGTCTATGATCCACAGCGACAGCTCGACGTGGCGCTTGGCCACGTCGAGCGCCTGCGCCAGGTTCTCGATGAAGCGCACCTGCTCGGTGGTGCCCTTGACCAGCAGGCTATTGGTGTCCGGGTAGGCGATCACCTTGATGTCGCCGGCCGCCGTGTCTTGCTTCAGCGCCTCCGGCAGGCTGAGGCCAGCGTGGTAGGCCGGCGCCTTGAGCTCGCCGCCGGCGGGAAAGTCCGGCATCGCCGGGATATCGCTATTGCGCGCCGGCGGCCGCGCCGGATTGGCGCCGGCGGACTGCAAGGGCTTGTCCTCGCCCTGCAGCAGCTTCTCAATCACCGTGGCCATGCCGGGGATGACGATCTTCTGGTCGCGCAGCTCATAGCTGCGGTCGCTGACAAAGGTATTGTTGAGCCGCACCACGCCTATCTTCTGCCGGCCCAGCTCGATGCCGTCGCTCTGCTTGTCCATGAAGCCGGCGGCGTTGACCACCAGGTCGACGAACACCGGCGGGCCGGACACGTAGAACGTGCCGCTGCGGTTGTCGCCGCGCAGCGGATAACGCTTGTCATAAAGGCCGGACTTGCGCAGGAAGTCGTTGAAGGCGGAGAGCGAGACATTGCGCAGCGACACCACCGCGTTGCGGGTTTCGCTGGCGTCGTAGACATAGATGGCCTGGCCGTCGTGATACCAGATCAGGCCCAGCTGCTGGGTCATCTTGTCCAGCAGCGCCTGCGGATTGGCCAGGTCGAAATCGCCGCTGATCTGCTTGCGCGCCGCCTGCTTGCTGACAATCACCGGCTTTTTCAGCCGCGAGGAAATCGCGTCGAAGAAAGAGCGCAGGCCTTCCTTCTTGGCGACGTAGCCGGCATCGGCGGCGCGCGCCGGCTCCGGCGCGGCGGCGGCCGGCATCGCGGCGGCCAGCGCCGCCGCCAGCAGCGCGGCGGATAAAAAGCTTCGATTCATTTCGTGGCCAGTTGAATGATGTTGGACAGACCGCGCGGCGACACGCCGATCAGCCCCTTGATCTCGTTGGAAAAATGCGATGACGAGGCATAGCCGTGCTTGAGCGCCACCTGGGTCAGGTTTTCCCGCCCCTCCGCCACATCCAGCAGCGAGCGGGCCATGCGCCAGTCGCGCAGCTCGGTCTTGGCCGCATTGCCCAGCGCGTGGCGGCACAGCCGGCGGAAATGGGAATAGGACACGCCGTAGCGCTCGCCCAGCTCCTGCAACTTGTCGCCACGGCTGGACTGGGCCAGCAGGAAGCGCACCAGCCAATAGCTCTCGCTGCGGCGCAATAGCGTCAGCAGCGCGGCGAAGGCCGGCGACGGCGCCAGCACCTGCAGCAAGAACCAGTACTCGCAGCGCTTGCGGTCCTGCCAGGTCGTTAGATCGGCCTGCTCCAGCCGCGCGCAGCGCGCCTCCGCAGCGTCCGCCTCGCGGGCCTCGTCGGTCTTGGATTCGTCGACGAAGGCCAGCAATTTGCTCAAGGGCTCCAGCCGCAGCGGCTGAAAAGCCAGCGTGCCGGACAGCACGCACACCTCCACGCGGTCCAGCAGCAGCAAGCCTTGCCAGTCCGGCGCCAGGGCCAGCGTCTCGCCGCCCTCTTCCCAGCTCAGTTCCAGCCGCGACTCTTCCCGGCGCGGCGGCAGCAGCCAGACTTCCTGGGCCGGCACGCTGCGCTTGGCTGCGGCCTCCAAAGTCTCCAGCGGGTGCAACACATCGTTATCGGTCATCGGTCAAACGCCCTGCCGGGCTCATGCTTGGACCGGGAAAGTGTCCCCCAGCGCCGCGACCGAATCCTGATGCAAATCTGATGGGACCCCGAGTTTTCACCGTGCGGCCTCCAGGCATAAAGGACAGGCTCGCCACTGCGGCGCCGGCGCGACAAAACGCGCCGCGCGCGCCGTCGCCGCGTCCAGCCGGCGGTTTGAGCGCCGCGATTATCCCTTTTTGCGCCATGGGCAACTTTCAACTATCGACCATGGCGCCGGTTTTTCGCCATCAGTAATAACGCTCAGCAAAGTTACGCAGCCGCCGCCGGCCCGGCCGTCGTGCTATAGGCAGAGATAGGCACAGAAATGCCAAATGAATGATCAAAACCAAAAATGCCGTGATGCCGAATGGAGATAATGCGATGGCCCAGTTGACCCCTACCCTGCGCCGGGGAGCGGCGCTATTGCTGCTGCTGAGCCTGGCCGGCTGCCGTGACGATCAGCCCAAGCCCGGCACCGTGCTGGACGAAGCCAAGCAGGCCCAGCGCACGGTGGAATCCTTTACCGCCGCCGACGAGAACTACTTCAAGGACATGGACGGCGGGGTGGCGCTGAGCACCCCCGAGGTCATGGGCCGCAACACCTGGCTGGTGTGGACCGGCGGCAACGACAGGCTGTGGGACAAGCTGGCCACCGTCAGCGTCGGCAACCTGGACCTGCTCAAGACCCTGTCCTCCCATCCCGGCCTCAAGTTCAGCCGCGACAACCGCTGGAACTACCTGGGCCTGGTCAACGAACCCTGTTTCGACAAGGCCGCCGGCCCGGACGACAAGCGCTTCGGCCTGTGGCTGGACCAGCGCCGCGCCGATTGCGCGAAAGACCCGTTCGAGAATGAGAAGAGATACCCCGGCGTCGTCATCGGCGCGCGCGGCAAGAACCTGCCCGTCGGCTCCTTCTACGGCTACGCCACCGGCGTGGTGGGCCTGCGCCTGTTCCCCAACCCGGCCTTCGACGAAGCCGCCGCCAAGAAATGGGACGCCAAGCGCTATTACGAAGACCCCAGCTACTACAACGACAAGGACCTGATCCGCCCCTACCGCGTGGGCATGTCTTGTGCGTTCTGCCATGTCGGCCCCAATCCGGTGAAACCGCCGGCGGACCCGGAACACCCGAAATGGGAAAACCTCAGCTCCAATGTCGGCGCCCAGTATTTCTGGGTGGATCGCATCTTCTCCTGGCAGGCCGACCCCAGCAGCTTCCCCTTCCAGCTATTCCACACCTCGCGGCCCGGCGCGCTGGACACCTCGCTGGTATCCACCGACTCGATCAACAACCCGCGCACCATGAACGCGGTGTACGGCTTGCAGGCGCGGCTGGACATCGCCAAGCGCTGGGGCAAGGAAACCCTGGCCGGCGGCAATCTCGACAACAAGCAGTTCAACGACTTCGTCAAGACCGGCCCGCTGACCCAATACTTCCAAGCGCCCAACACCGTGTGGACGCCGCGGGTGCTGAAGGATGGCTCGGACTCGGTGGGCGCGCTGGGCGCGCTGAACCGCGTGTATCTGAACATCGGCCTGTTCAGCGAGGAATGGCTGCTGCACTTCAACCCGCTGGTGGGCGGCAAGACCATCACCCCGATCCAGATCGCCGACGCGCGCAAGAACTCGGTGTACTGGCAATCCACCGAGCAGCAGACGGTGAACATGGCGCTGTTCTTCCTGAAGAGCACCGACCCACACAAGCTGAAGGACGCGCCCGGCGGCGAGCAATACCTGAGCCACGACACCGCCCAGCTCAGCCGCGGCAAGGTGGTGTTCGCGGAAAACTGCGCGCGCTGCCACTCCAGCAAGCTGCCGCCCAAGGTGTCGCCGCTGGACCCCACCGCCGGCTGCGCCGGCCCGGACTACCTGGCCTGCTTCAAGAAATACTGGGACTGGACCAAGACCGAGGACTTCAAATCGCAGATGCGCCAGATCGTCCAGGCCGACGACTTCCTGAAGGACAACTACCTGTCCACCGAGCTGCGCGTGCCGGTGACCCTGCTGCAGACCAATGCCTGCAGCCCGCTGGCCACCAATGCGCTCAAGGGCAATATCTGGGACAACTTCTCGTCCAAGACCTATAAGGACCTGCCCTCGGTCGGCAGCATCACCGTGCACAACCCCTTCACCGGCGAGCCCTGGCAGTACAAGATGCCGGCCGGCGGCCGCGGCTACACCCGCCCGGCCTCGCTGATCAGCGTCTGGTCCACCGCGCCCCTCCTGCTCAACAACAGCCTGGGCAAGTTCAACCCCAGCCCGTCGGTGGCGGCGCGCATGGAGTCCTTCGACAACTCCATCCAGCAACTGCTGTGGCCGGAAAAACGCGAGAAGGACAAAGTGCTGGGCGACAAAGTGCCCGGCGTGATCGACCGCACCACCGCCCGCAGCTATCTGCGCGTGCCCACCGGCTACCTGCCGGACACCTTGCAAGAGCTGCAAGGCCCGCTGCAGCGCTACCTGCCCTGGCTGTTCGGCAAGGACGGCGTGGAGCTGGGCCCGATCCCGGCCGGCACCCCGGTCAACCTGATCGCCAACCTGCAAGTGACGCTGGACAACCCCTCGCTGGGCGAGCGGCTCAAGCACGACAAGAAACTGCTGGACCTGCTGCTGAAGATCAAGCACGACCTCAAGGCGCTGCCGCCCGGCGCCAGCGACGAAGAGGCGCGCAAGGTGTTCGCCAACCTGGTCAAGCCGATGCTGGAGCTGAGCACCTGCCCGGACTTCGTGGTCAACCGCGGCCATTACTTCGGCACCGGCTATATGAAGGATGAAGCCGGCCTCAGCGACAGCGACAAATACGCGCTGATCGCCTTCCTGAAAACCTTCTGAAACGAGCGCCATGGACGAATACGAATACATCGTGGTGGGTTCCGGCGCCGGCGGCGGCACGCTGGCGGCGCGGCTGGCCGAGGCCGGGCACCGGGTCTTGCTGCTGGAGGCCGGCGGCGACCCGCGCGCGCTCAAGGGCGGCGACGCCTGGCAGCCCCAGGCCGACCGCCTGCCCGACGATTACGACGTGCCGGTGTTCCACGCGCTGGCATCGGAAAACGAGGCGATGAAGCTGGATTACTTCGTCCGCCATTACGCCGACGACGCCCAGCAGAAGCGCGACCCCAAATACCGCGCACAATGGAACGGCCAGAACGTGGACGGCGTGCTCTACCCGCGCGCCGGCACCCTGGGCGGCTGCACCGCCCACAACGCCATGATCACCGTCTACCCGCACAACGCGGACTGGGACAACATCGCCCGGCTCACCGGCGACGACAGCTGGCGCGCGGACACCATGCGCGGCTATTTCGAGCGGCTGGAAAACTGCCATCACCGCCCGCTCTACCGCTGGCTGGGCCTGCTCGGCGTCAACCCCACCCGCCACGGCTGGCGCGGCTGGCTGCAAACCGAAAAGGCGATACCGGAATCCGCGCTGGGCGACGCCGGCCTGGTGGACACCCTGCTGGTATCGGTGGACAAGGTGTTCCAGGAAGTGGACGTGCCGCACCACAGCTGGCGCTGGCTGCTGCAAGGCCAGGCCGACCCCAACGACTGGCGGCTGGTGCGCGACAACGCCGTCGGCGTCTGCTACCCGCCGCTGGCCACCCGCGACCACCAGCGCAACGGCAGCCGCGAACGGGTGCTGGACGTGGCGGCGCGCCACCCGGAGCGGCTGCGCGTCGAGCTGGACGCGCTGGCCACGCGAGTGCTGTTCGACGATAGCCTGCGCGCCGTCGGCGTGGAATATCTGAAAGGCGCCGGCCTCTACCGCGCCAGCGGCCGGGTCAGCGACGCCGCCGGCGAACGCCGCGAAGCGCGCTGCAGCCGCGAAGTGATCCTGGCCGGCGGCGCCTTCAACAGCCCGCAGCTGCTGATGCTGTCCGGCATCGGCCCGGCCACCCATTTGCAGGAACACGGCATCCTGCCGCGCGTGGACCTGCCCGGCGTCGGCCAGAACCTGCAGGACCGCTACGAAGTGGGCGTGGTCAACCGGATGAACTTCAAGCACTGGGAAGTGCTGAAGGACGCGGAATTCGCGCCCGGCGATCCGCAATACAAGCAATGGGCGGAAGGCCGCAAGGGCGTTTACACCACCAATGGCGCGGTGCTGGCGGTGATCCGCCGCTCGGCGCAGGAACGGCCGCTGCCGGACCTGTTCTGCTTCGCGCTGCTGGGTCTGTTCAAAGGCTATTTCCCCGGCTACTCGCGCCTGTTCCCCGAACACCTGAACTACCTGACCTGGGCCATTCTCAAGGCGCACACCAATAACCGCGCCGGCACGGTCAGGTTGCGCTCCGCCGACCCGCGCGACCCGCCGGACATCAACTTCCACTACTTCGAGGAAGGCAGCGCCGGCGGCGATCAAGACCTGGACTCGGTGGTGGAAGGCATCAAGTTCGTGCGCAGCCTCACCGCCGATCTGAAAAAGCAGAACCTGATCGCGGAAGAAGAACTGCCCGGCGAAGCGGTGCAGAGCGACGATGAACTGCGTCAGTTCGTCCGCGACAACGCCTGGGGCCACCATGCCTCCTGCAGTTGCGCGATCGGCGCGCGCGAAGCCGGCGGCGTGCTGGACAGCCGCTTCCGCGTCCACGGCGTCAGCGGCCTGCGCGTGGTGGACGCCTCGGTGTTTCCGCGCATTCCCGGCTTCTTCATCGTCTCCGCAGTCTACATGATCGCGGAGAAGGCGGCGGATGCGATTTTGGAAGACGCCAAGCGTTGAGGGAGGGCGAGTCACGGTTTTAGCTAGCAATGTGAAGCCACTAGAAAAACGCCAAAAACACTACATATCCGACGCGCCCCGGGTCCCTTCAAGCCTGCCGCCGGGTGGCAGGCCCGAGGTCTTAAGCGGCTGCCTGTTTGAGCGATTTGACGCTAGCAAATCGCGAGTTCAGCCGCGCCTCGGGCCTGACGGGACCCGGCGGGAAGCCGCAGGCCAGGCTTGCAGGGTGGCCTTTAGGAGTGGAGAGGATATTTGGCCAAACAAATATCCTTTCCCTGCCCGCCGGGCAGCCCCGGCAATCAAAATCATCATCCGCGCAGCGGATTCAGGGCCATGAATATCATCAGCCGCCTCGACGAAATGGTTGCCAGTCCAACACCCGCCGACAAAGCCGGACCAACGGAAAGAACCCGATGAGCACCCCGACCCAGCCCTTCTCCCAAGTCAACGCCGACGAACGCGCCGGCCTCGCCGCCGCGCGGGCGGAAGAAGGCGTGGAACGCCCAGGCGGCAGCGAAGCGCCGCAAGCCGGCCTCGCCTTCTCCGGCGGCGGCATCCGCAGCGCCACCTTCAACCTGGGCGTGTTGCAAGCGCTGGCCAGCAGCCGCTGGCTGCGCGAAATCGACTACCTGTCCACCGTCTCCGGCGGCGGCTACCTCGGCGGCTGGCTGTCCGCGCTCAAGCGCCGCGCCGGCAACGCCGGCATGGAACAGACGCTGCGCGACCATCAGGGCCGCCAGCCGGCCATCCAGTTCCTGCGCGACTACAGCAACTACCTGACCCCCAAGACCGGACTGTTCAGCCTGGACACCCTGTCCGCCATCCTCACCTACTGGCGCAACTTCATCCTCAACCAGATCGTGCTGCAAAGCCTGCTGCTGGCGCTGCTGCTGATGCCGCACGCGCTGGTGGGCCTGGCGCGCAGCGCCGCCGCGCTGCCGCTGGCCGGCCCGCTGGCCTTGGTCGTCGCCGCGGCCGCCGCCATCCTGTCCGCGCTGCTGGCGCGCAGCACCACTCGCGACGGCAAGGACGCCGCGCCGCCCGGCGCCGCCAGCCTCAGCGTCGCGCTGCTGCTGGTCTTTTGTTACGCGATGGCGGTGTTCACCCTCCAGCAACTGGACCAGCGCGACGACTTCTGGCGCCAGCTGCCGCTGTGGCGGGTGGCGCTGATCTCCAGCCTGGCCTATGCCGGCTACTGGGCCTTGCTGGCGCGCGGCTTCAGCCAGTTGCGCGGCAACGGCTATCTGCGCAGCGTGCTGTGGGCGCTGCTGGCCGGCCTGCTAGCCGGCTGCAAGCTGTGGGGCTTGCTGCAAGCGCTGGATTATCTGCTGGGCATACGCTCGCCGCTGGCCCAGAGCTGGTATGTGGTAGCCGGCGCCTTCGCCGTGCTGCCGCCGGTGTTCGCTCTCAGCGCCGCGCTGCACATCGGCCTGGTCAAGCGCAGCTTCTCCGACCTGCAACGCGAATGGTGGTCGCGCCTGGGCGGCCTGCTCCTGGCGCTGGACCTGGCGCTGGTGCTGCTGTTCGCGGTGGTAGCGCTGTCGCTGCCGCTGCTGGCGGTGACCGCGGACTGGCTGCGCGCGCTGACGCTGCCGGCCTGGCTGCTAACCACGCTGGCCGCGGTGTGGCAGGGCCAGTCCGCCAAGACCAGCGGCACCCAGAATGCCGGCTGGCGCGATCTGCTCGCCCGCATCGGGCCTTATGTCTTCGTCGCCGGCCTACTGATCCTGCTCAGCGCCGGCCTCAGCTGGCTGCTGGCGGCGCTGGAACTGCGCGCCGACGGCTGGCAGCTGCGCCAACAGCTGTGCGGCTTCCAGGCCTGTAATCTGAGCGACTGGACCACGCTGCACTTCGACGCGTCCGAGCGGCAAGGCATGGGCGGCTGGCTCTATCTGGCGCTGGCGGCGGCCTGCGTCGGGCTGGCGATGTTCGCCTCCTCCCGCTTCGACATCAATCTGTTCTCGCTGCACAACTTCTACCGCAACCGGCTGACGCGCGGCTACCTGGGCGCCAGCGCGCCGCAGCGGGCGGACAAGGTCAACCGCTTCACCGGCTTCAACGCCGGCGACGACCTGCCGCTGGCCGAACTGGCCGGCGCGCCCGCCAGCCCGCCGCAGCGGCCCTATCACCTGATCAACACCGCGCTCAACCTGGTGGCCGGCGACGACCTGGCCTGGCAGCAGCGCAAGGCCGCCTCCTTCACCTTCACCCCGCTGTACTGCGGCTACAAGTTTCCCGACAGCGCGCCGGAAGCCATCGACGCCTTCGCGCCCACCCGCGCCTATATGCACGACGACGCCTCCGGCGCCGAACTGGGGCCGATGCTGGGCTCGCTGATGGCGGTGTCCGGCGCCGCGGTCAGCCCCAATCAGGGCTATCACAGCTCGCCGGCGGTCACCTTCCTGCTGACGGTGTTCAATGTGCGGCTGGGGCGCTGGTGCCCCAATCCGGGCAAGCCCGGCGCGGCGCTGCAGGAGATGTCGCCGCCGCAAGGCTGGGTCTATCTGCTCAAGGAGCTGCTGGGGCAAACCAATGCCCGTTCGGACTTCGTTTATCTCAGCGATGGCGGCCACTTCGAAAACCTGGGCCTGTACGAGCTGGTGCGGCGGGAATGCCGGCTGATCGTGGTCAGCGACGCCGGCCAGGATGAACAGATGACCTTCGAGGACCTGGGCAACGCCATCCGCAAATGCCGCATCGATCTGGGCGCGGAAATCCACATCGACGTGGACGAGATTCGCCGCGATCCAGCCACCGGCTTCAGCCGCTCCCCCTACGCCGTCGGCTATATCCGCTACGCCTCCGGCGCCAATGGCCACCTGCTCTACCTGAAGCCCTGCCTGCAGGGCAAGGGCGCGGAACCGGTGGACGTGCTGCAATACCGGGCCGAGCATCCGGACTTCCCGCACCAGTCCACGCTCAATCAGTGGTTCGACGAATCCCAGTTCGAGAGCTATCGCAAGCTGGGGCTGTGCATAGGCGAACAAGTGGTGGGCAAGCTGGACCGCGACGGCGCGGGCTGGCTGGCGGCGGACAAGGTGTAAACGCCAGCCGCGCAGCCGCCCGCGCCAAACTACTGGGCCACACGCGGCGGCGGCGCGCCCACCAAGGCCTGGCGCGCCAGCGCCATATTGCTGAACCCCGCTTGCCGGTAGCACAGCCGCGCGCAGGTATCGCGGTTGCGCCACGCGCCGGACGCCC
>NZ_JAYSGF010000063.1:0-15546 GCF_041912965.1 Chromobacterium sp.
AAGGCCGACGTGAACCACTTCCACGCCGCCGGCGGCATGGGCTTCGTGATCCGCGAACTGCTGTCCGCCGGCCTGCTGCACGAGGACGTGGGCACCGTGGCCGGCCGCGGCCTGTCGCGCTACGCGCAGGAGCCGTGGCTGGAGCAGGGCGAACTCAAATGGCGCGACGCGCCGACCGATAGCGGCGACGACAGCGTGCTGCGCACCGCCGCCGATCCCTTCTCCGCCGACGGCGGCCTCAAGCTGCTGTCCGGCAAGCTGGGCCGCGCGGTGATCAAGGTATCCGCGGTCAAGCCGGAACACCGGGTGGTGGAAGCGCCGGCGCTGATCTTCCACGACCAGAACGACATGCTGGCGGCGTTCAAGCGCGGCGAGCTGGAAAAAGACTTTATCGCGGTGATCCGCTTCCAGGGCCCGCGCGCCAACGGCATGCCGGAACTGCACAAGCTGACCCCGGCCTTGAGCATCTTGCAGGAGCGCGGCTTCAAGGTGGCCCTGGTCACCGACGGCCGCATGTCCGGCGCGTCCGGCAAGGTGCCGGCCGCCATCCACGTATCGCCGGAAGCCTTGTCCGGCGGACCGATCGGCAAGGTGCGCGACGGCGACCCGGTGCGGCTGGACGCCAATAGCGGCGAACTGACCGTGCTGGTGGACGAGGCCGAATGGGCCGCGCGCGAACCGGCGCAGGCCGACCTGACGCATAATGATTTTGGCATGGGCCGGGACTTGTTCGCGGTGTTCCGCTCGGTGGCAGACCACGCCGAAGCCGGCGCCACCAGCTTCCGCCATCCCGACTTCCACCCCGCTTCTTGGAGAAAATGAATATGGACGCATTGACCCTGCTGCGCCAAGGCCCGGTTGTTCCGGTGATCATCGTCAACGACGCGGCCGTGGCCGTTGAGCTGGCCCAGGCGCTGGTGGCCGGCGGCGTGCGCGTGCTGGAAGTGACGCTGCGCACCAAGGCCGCGCTGGCGGCGATGCGCCGCATGCGCGACGAAGTGCCGGGCGCCATCGTCGGCGCCGGCACGCTGCGCACCCGCGCCCACGTGGAAGCCGCCATCGACGCCGGCGCGCAATTCGGCGTCAGCCCCGGCTTCACCCCGGAGCTGGGCGCCGCCGCCCGCGCCGCCAATCTGACGCTGATTCCCGGCATCGCCACCCCGTCCGAGGCGATGCGCGCCCAGGACGAAGGCTTCACCATCCAGAAGCTGTTCCCGGCCGAGGCCGTGGGCGGCGTCAAGCTGCTCAAATCGCTGGCCAGCCCGTTCTCCGATCTGCGCTTCTGCCCCACCGGCGGCATCGACATCAAGAAAGCGCCGGAATACCTGGCGCTGCCCAATGTGCTGGCCGTGGGCGGCAGCTGGCTGACCCCGGACGACGCCATCGCCAACCGCGATTGGGACCGCATCACCCAGCTGGCCTTGGAAGCGAGCCAGCTGCATAGGAATTAAACGACGTTGCTTCTTTACAGGGCCTCCCGGCCCTGTTTTTTTTAGTGGGCCGCCCGCCGCCGGCCCGCCCCTGTCCGGTTTTGTCCTTCCTTTCCCCCGCCAATTGCCTAAGCTCAAGAAGCAGGACTTCATCGCCTGCCGGCCCACGCCCGCGCCGGCGACGGCTCACCTATTGGAGACCCCTATGCAAGTGGCGGAAATATTTGAAAAAGCGTCGGGCAAGCTGCCCATGGTGCCCAAAGTGGTACAGGAACTGGTGGCCAGCTTTCACCGCACCGACGTGAACATAGACGACATTACCGACAAGGTGGGACATGACCAAGTGCTGACCGCGCGCGTGCTGCGGCTGGCCAATACCGCGCGCTTCGGCGGCAGCCGCCGCGTGGGCTCGCTGGACGACGCCATCGTCCTGCTCGGCTTCGACAACCTCAGGGTGCTGGTGATCGCCTCCGGCGTGACCGGCGCCACGCTGGGCATCCAGGGCTTCGACATGAAGGCGTTCTGGCAGCGCAGCTTCGCGATGGCCAACGCCGCCAAGCGGCTGGCCAAGCTGGCCCGGCTGGACCCGCAGCTGGGCTATACCTGCGGCCTGCTGTCCAATATCGGCGAACTGGTGCTCTACGTGGCGGTGCCGGAACAGGCGCTGCAAATCGACAAGATCGTCGCCGGCGGCGCCGACCGGGTAGCCACCGAGCGCATGCTGCTGGGCATGGACCTGACCGAGGTGGGCGCCGAACTGGCGCGGCGCTGGAGTTTCCCGGACGAAATCCAGGAAGCCATCTTCAACCAGCATGATCTGCTGAACGAGGAAGTGTCGCCGTACGCGCTGCTGATCGGCCTGGCCTCCTTCATGATTTCCGGCTTCAGCCACGCGATGAGCGAGGAAGACATGCTGGCGACGCTGCCGGCCAATGTGATGGAGCGCGCCGGCCTGAAACGCGAGGACCTGGCCGCGGCGCTGCCGGAGTTGCGCGAGGCGTGCACCGCGCTGGACGAGATGTTCTGAGAACTTGTTCAAAGTCTGCTGCGCTTCGGCGATACGGCGAGTGCCGCTTCGAAATGCTCATGTACCACGAGTACATTCCGCTTTCTCAGCCGCAACGCCTTGTCTCGCTCTTGCTCGCGAGATTTTGAACAGGCTCTAAGCCCCCTCCGGCCGGACGCAAAAAAGGCGGCCCAAGCCGCCTTTTCACACCTCTCGCAGGGCGGACTCAACCGGCCTGGCCGTCCGCCTCGCCCGTCTCCGGCTCTGCTTCGGACGCCTCGTCCTCGGCGGCGTCGACATGGCCGAGCACCCCGACGCAGCGCAGTTCGATTTCCTGCATCAACTCGTCGATGCGGATCACCGACAGCTGGATGCGATCGCCGCGCGCCAGCTCCGGCAGACCCGGGATGCGCACCCGCATCGGCAGGCCGTCGATGCGCACCAGATCCTCCTTGATGAAGGTGGCGGTGGGCGCGCTGATGCCCTCCTGACTGAACCAGCGCAGGCACCAGAAATGCTCCATCCGGTCCTGGAAGCCCAGGTAGGCGGAGTAAGTGGTGTCGAAGTCGCGCAGGATGGCGAACAACATCGCGTCGCCCTGCTCGAACTGCGGCTTCTCGCCACGGATCATCGACATCAGCTGACGCTGGTTGATGAAGTCGGTGGCGCGGCGCAGCGGCGATGTCGCCCACGCGTACTGGGCGACGCCCAGGCCGGTGTGCGGCTCCGGCCGCGTGGTCATCCTCACCTTGCCCATGCTCTGCGCGCGGTACATGCCGGGAATGTCGGCCTCGGCCAGCATCCGGCCCCACTCGCTATTGGCCAGGATCATCAACTCGGACACCAGCTTGTCCATCGGCGCGCCGCGCTTGCGCAAGGTGATCAGCACCTTGCCGTCGACCACGTCGAAGTTGTAATCCATCTGCACCGGCCGCGTCGGATCGTACTTGCCGCGGCGCTTCTCCAGCGCTTCGGCGAACTGCCAGAACCAGATCAGCTCCTGCTTGAACGGATAGTCCACGCCCGGATCGCAGGCCAGCGTTGCTTCATTGAAGAACTGCTCCAGCGCGCCATGGCGCAGGTTGGCGGCGATATGCACCTTCTCGATGCGGTTCTCGTAGGCCACCGGCTCGAACTCCGGCGTCACCTCCACGTAGAGGCTGAGCGCCGGGCAGTCGTGGCCTTCCTTCAGCGTGAACATTTCCACCAGGTCGTCCGGCAACATGGTGATCTTGTCGCCGGGGAAGTAGACGGTGGACAGGCGCGACAGCAGCAGCTTTTCCAGCGGCGAATCCAGCCCGATGCCCAGCGAGGGCGCGGCGATGTGGATGCCGACGCGCTTGTTGCCGTTGGGCAAGTCCTGCACCGACAAGGCATCGTCGATCTCGGTGGTGTTGGCGTCGTCGATGGAGAAAGCGCGCACCGGCGACAGCGGCAGATCTTCCGGCAACGCCGGCAGCTCGTACTTGCCGAAGCCGCGGCCCTTGGGGAAGAACTCCAGCATGAAGCCGGCCATCAGGTAGTCCGGCACCGAGGAAATGCCGCCGGCCTTGTCCGCCAGCCGCAGCGGCGGCAGGTTGAGTTCGCGCGCGGCCTGGTCGAAGGCCTTGAACTCCAGCGTGTTCTTGTCGGGTTTCCACAACAATGTCATCAACTGGCTGCGGATCGCCTCCGGCAGCTGGCCGGCTTTCAGCTCGACCACCCACTGTTCGATCTGCTCCTGCTCGCGCTTCTTGCGCTCCAGCCCGGCCAGCGCCGCCTTCAACGCCTCTTCCGGCGCCTTCTTGTAGCGGCCCTTGCCCTTCTTGTAGAAGTACATCGGCGCGCCATACAGCCGCGACACAATGGCGGCGGACTCCGCCGCCGACGGCGCGTGGCCCCAGTAATCGGCAGCCAGCGCCTCATAGCCGAACTCATCGTCCGGGCAGCATTCCCACAGGAAATCCAGGTCAATATCCGCGGCAAGTTGCTCTACCATGGGCAGAAAATCGCCCAATGCAGAGCTAAACTCCAGGAAAACATTCGCCGCCTTGATCTTGGCGCGCTTGCCATGCTGGGTATCCACTTGCAGACTAGCGTCATTGCGCGAAACGATGCTGCCGACCTTAAAGCCGCCGCTCTCTTCGTAAAAAACGTTCATTAAAAATTTTTGCCAGGCCGTTGCAATCCAACGGCGAATTATAACAGCGCGCCTCAGGCGCGGCTTCAGAACTTGAATATTGGACGACCGGGTCCACCGGGGAATACTCGATCATGTCGCAACATCAGGCTTTCAAACAACGTGTGCACCTGGCACAGGAAATCGATCGCATCGGCCACATGCTGGTCACGCGCTGGGAGCGGCCGCTGGCCGCCCACCTGCTGTCATTGATCCTGCGGCTGGAAGATCTGGTGCGCGAGCAGGATCTGAACGAAATCACCGGGGAAATCCAGACCCTGTCGCGGCTGCTGCAAGGCTGGATCCAACAGCCGCAGAGCCAGCCGTCGGAAAACGAGCGCTACAACCGCCTGCGCCATCACCTGGGCCTGGTCAGCCAGCTGGGCATGATGGAACGCAAGGACGGCCTGCCGGAAATCGACTACGACAATCTGCTGGGCGGCGGCCTGGTCACCCTCTATCTATGGCTGCCGCAAGACGTGGACGCCACGCCGCTGATCCAGCAGCTGTCCTGCTACGGCATCCACGCCAAGGTGATCCAGCAGGCGGCCAAGCTGGCCCAGGCGCTGCAGGACAAGGCGCCGGAAGCGGTGGTGGCGTTTACCGAATTCGCCGCCAACGACCCCATCCTGCTGCTGGCGCCCACCATCAGCAGCATCTGCCCGCTGATCCTGACCTCGCCGCTGCACGATTTCCAGGCGCGGCTGGCGGCGGTGCGCGCCGGCGCCGGCAGCCTGCTGGACTGGCCGCTGCAGGCGCATCAGCTGATAGATCAATTGAGCTTCGGCGATCTGGGCGAGAAACGCGAGCCGCTGCGCGTGCTGATCGTGGAGGACATGGAATCGCTGGCCGGGCTCTACTCCAGCGTGCTCAACGCCCAGGGCGTGGAAACGCGCGAGGAAACCCAGCCGGAGCGGGTGCTGGAAATGATAGAGCAATTCCGCCCGGACCTGATCCTGATGGATATGTACATGCCGCAGTGCAGTGGCATGGAACTGGCCAAGGTGATCCGCCAGCAGCGGCTGCTGGACGGCATCCCGGTGGTGTTCCTGTCGGTGGAGAAACGCCAGGCGGTGCAACTGGACGCGCTGACCCTGGGCATAGACGGCTTCCTGACCAAGCCGGTGGCGCCGGAAGAACTGATCGTCACCGTGATCAACCGCGCGCGCCGCTATCGCAAGCTGCGCTCCTACATCATCAACGACAGCCTCACCGGCCTGCTCAACCACTCCCATTTGCACGGCCAGCTGGAATACAGCATCCAGCGCGCGCGCCGCGAACAGCGCGCGCTGTCGTTGGCGATGCTGGACCTGGATTTCTTCAAGGCCATCAACGACAGTCACGGCCACCCGGCCGGCGATGAACTGCTGATCAATCTGGCGCGCTTCCTCAAGGAGCGGCTGCGCAGCAGCGACCTGGTGGGCCGCTACGGCGGCGAGGAATTCGCCATCGTGCTGCCGGGCACCAGCCAGCAGCAGGCGCTGGAGCTGATGGATCAGCTGCGCCAGGATTTCAGCCAGATTCAGCAGCGCGCGCCGGACGGCGATTTCCGCCAGACCTTCAGCGTGGGCATCAGCTCGCTGGCCAGCGCCGGCTCCAGCACCGAGCTGGTGCAGCAGGCCGACGAAATGCTCTACCTGGCCAAGGCCAACGGCCGCAACCGGGTGGAAACCATGCCGGGCTGAGCCCGGCCCGGACGCGAAAAAGCCCGGACCACCGAGAGGTTCCGGGCTTTTTTTCGGACGCGGCGCTTAGCCCCGCATCCAGGATGCCTGTTTACGATCCGCGTTCTCAAAACCTGTTAACGCCGTATCGCCTAAGAACCTGTTCAAAGTCTCGCGAGCAAGGGCGAGACAAGGCGAAAACGAGCGAAAAAGCGGAATGTACAGGTGGTACATGAGCATTTTGAGCTCGGTTTCAACGCCGTATCGCTGAAGCGCAGCAGACTTTGAACAGGTTCTAAGCGCGGCAGGCTTTGAAAAGCCTCAGGCCTCGGTCAGCACCAGGCGCACGCCCTGCTCTTCCAGCAGCTTGGTCACCGGCTCCGGCGGCAACGAATCGGTGAACACGGTGTGGAATTCACTGATATGGCCCATGCGCACCAAGGCGTTGCGGCCGAACTTGCTGTGGTCCGCCGCCAGGTAGCGGTGACGGGCGTTGGACATCATCGCCTGCGCCACCCGCACTTCGCGGTAGTCGAAGTCCAGCAGCGAGCCGTCCGGCTCGATGCCGGACACGCCGATGATGGCGTAGTCCACCTTGAACTGATTGATGAAGTCCAGCGTGGCCACGCCGGTGATGCCGCCATCGGACGCGCGCACCGTGCCGGAGGTGATCATCACCGTGAAATCCGGATTGGTGGACATGATGGAAGCAACGTGGATGTTGTTGGTGATCACCCGCAAACCCTTGTGCGTGCTGGTCAGCGCCTGGGCCACCGCCTCTATGGTGGTGCCTATGCTCATGAACAGCGAGGCATGATCGGGGATGCTGCTGGCGATCATGTCGGCGATATGCGCCTTTTCGCTCTGGAATTTTCCTTTGCGCGCGAAATAATCCTCGTTCTCCACGCTGCTGCCCAGCGCGGCGCCGCCGTGGTAACGGCGCAACAGATTGGCTTCGCACAGCTGATTGATATCGCGGCGGATGGTTTGCGGGGTGACATCGAGCAGCCTGGCCAACTCTTCGATCGGCATGAAGCCGTTTTCGCGGACCAGCTGCAGAATCTTGTCGTGACGGGGTGAGCGGCTCATAACTATTCGGAATCGAAAATCACGTCACTTTAGTAACATATTTTGCGGGTCAGCGGCAAACAGAACCACTATTCCAGCTTGATATCGGCCAATAGTGTTCGTTTATTGCGTATTTTTTACTCAACCAGCCGCCTGTCCCTCCTCTTGCGGCTCCTTCAGCCGCGCCAGGAAATCGCGCAGTTGCTCCAGCGGCATCGGCCGCGCCAACAGATAACCTTGCAGATAATGCACGCCGCTCTGCTGCAGATAGGCGCGCTGCTGCTCGGTTTCCACGCCCTCGGCCACCATGGTGATGCGCAGTTGCTTGGCCAGGTCGATGATCATCTCCAGGATGCGGTTGGCGATGGAATCGCTGCCTATCGCCGCCACGAACACCCGGTCTATCTTCAGGTGATCGGCATGGATGCGGTTGAGCTCGGCCAGGCTGCTGTGGCCGGTGCCAAAATCGTCGATGGCGATCTGCACCCGCATCCGCCGCAGCGCGGCCATCACCTGCTGGCTTTGCGGCGTCACCCGGATAGGCTCGCGCTCGGTCACTTCCAGCACCAACCGCGGCGGCGCGTCCGCGAAGTGTTGCAAAAACGTCCGGCAGTCATCCACCAGCTGCGCGTGCTGCAGATGGCTGGGCGATAGATTGAGCGCCACGAAGAAGCGCTCGGGCAGGGACAGCGCGGCCATGTCGGCGGCCACCCGCCGCATCAGGTAGCGGGTGATCTGGATGATCATGCCGGAGGCCTCCGCCACCGGGATGAACAAGTCCGGCGGCGCCAGGCCCTGGCGCGGATGCTGCCAGCGCAGCAGCACCTCCACCCCCATGCAACGGCGGCCGCAGGCGTCGAACACCGGCTGGTAGTAAGGCAGGAACTCCTGATTGCGCAGCGCCAGCTGGATTTCGCCGCTGACCGAGCCGCGCTTGCGCAGATAGCCCAGCAACAAGGCCGCGCCGACCACGCCCACCGGCAGCAACAGCAGCAAGGCGCGCAGCAGGCGCGCCGACGCGCCGCTCCACAGGTAATCGACGTCCACCCAGCTTTGCACCGCCAGCGGATAGCGCTTCGACGCCGCCATCACCCGCAGCGCCGCGTCGGCGGGCACGCCGGCGACGCCCGCCTGGGTCGACAGCACCGCCTGCTGGCCGTTCAACACCAGCAGCGAGCCGCTGCGGCCGTCGTCGGCCTGTCCCGGCAGCAGCGGACTGAAATAAGCCAGCTCCACGCTGGCGACGACACCCTGGCCCTGCCCGGTCAGCAAGGTGCGCATCAGGAAGGGGCGCTTGGGATACAGCGGCCCGGAACCCTGGCGGTAGATCAGCTGCCGCGGCGCCGACGGCGTGAACGGCAACACCGTGTCCTGCGCGCCCAGCACCGAGGTGCAGTACAGGCGGCGGCCGTCCAGCAGGCCTAGCGAACGGATATAGGGATCGAAGGCCGCCAGCGACACCAGCCGGGCGCGCGCCTGCCGGCAAGGCAGCCCGGCCAGCGGCGCGGCTTCGTCCAATGAGCGGTCCACCTGGCCGAACACCTGGTCCACCGAA
Source organism: Chromobacterium sp. (assembly GCF_041912965.1). NCBI lineage: Bacteria > Pseudomonadati > Pseudomonadota > Betaproteobacteria > Neisseriales > Chromobacteriaceae > Chromobacterium > Chromobacterium sp. Next base: position 8,882 of record NZ_JAYSGF010000063.1, read on the forward strand.
CGCACCGCGCGCGCCGCGGCGCTTTGCAACTGGGCCTGCACGTCCAGCTGGTAGCGGTTCCAGGTCAGGGGCAGGCCTATCGCCGCCGGCAACAGGGCCACCAGCAGCACCAAGGCCCATTCCGCGGCATTGAGGCTGCCGCGGAATTGATTGCCTCGGCTGATCAGGTGACGGAAGCGATGGCGACTAAACACGTTGTTCCCCGGCGTGACGGAATGACAAGGGACAGCCTTGCGCCCGGGCCATGACCACGCGCGACCATCCGCGTCATGGCTGACGCTGGCGAAGAAATCATGAAAAGGCGGGGACTGTCAGGATGAGGGGCGGCCGGGCCTTGCCACGTCGCCCCGGAGGAGGTTCGGACACCCGCCGCGCGGCGCGCGGCGCCACGGTAGTGCGAAGCCCTCGAAGTCAGGCGCTAAAGATAACGGTTTAGTCCGAGTCGGAAAAGCTAATTAGAAAGATTTATTTAATAAAATGTCTTTGATTGACTAGATATTGATATAAATTGCCGCAATCGGCCATGCCATCGCGCTAGGCCGGGCCGCCGGAAAAGAACAAAGGGCCGCGCACCGCCGAAACCGGCGGCGCGCGGCCCTGTCGTGATCAGGCTAGACCGGCGCTTAGCACCTGTTCAATGTCTGCGGCGCTTCAGCGATACCGCGTTAAAAACCAGCTCAAAATGCTCATGTACCACGAGTACGGCAAGTCGGCGCAACGCAGCATCAGGGGTTTGGTTAGCCGCTCTTATTCGGCCCGCAGGCGCTGGCGGTGGCGCTCGATCTGCAAGCGCACCTGCCGCGGCGCGGTGCCGCCCACGTGGTCGCGCTGCGCCAGGCTGCCTTCCGGGCTCAGCACCGCGAACACATCATCCTCGATCAAGGGCGAGAACTCGCGCAGCTTGGCCAGCGACAGATCGGCGATGTCCACGCCCTGCTGCTCGGCGTGGCGCACCGTCAGCGCCACCACCTCGTGGCTGTCGCGGAAGGGCACGCCCTTTTTCACCAGGTAGTCGGCCAGATCGGTGGCGGTGGCGAAGCCTTGCAGCACCGCCGCGCGCATCGCCTCCGGCTTCACGGTGACGCCACGCATCATGTCGGCGTAGATGCGCAGGGTGTCGATCAAGGTGTCCGCGGTGTCGAACAGCGGCTCCTTGTCCTCCTGGTTGTCCTTGTTGTAGGCCAGCGGCTGCGCCTTCATCAGCGTCACCAGCGCGATCAGATGGCCGACCACGCGGCCGGACTTGCCGCGCACCAGCTCCGGCACGTCCGGGTTCTTCTTCTGCGGCATGATGGAGCTGCCGGTGCAGAAGCGGTCGGCGATGTCGATGAAGCCGACGCGCGGGCTCATCCACAGGATCAGCTCCTCGGACAGCCGCGACAGATGCACCATCACCAGGCTGGCGGCGGCGGTGAATTCAATCGCGAAGTCGCGGTCGGACACCGCGTCCAGCGAGTTGTGGCAGACATCGTCGAAGCCCAGCAGCTGGGCGGTGTAATGGCGGTCGATCGGGAAAGTGGTACCGGCCAGCGCCGCCGCGCCCAAGGGCAGGCGGTTGACGCGCTTGCGACAGTCGCTCATGCGCTCGGCGTCGCGCGCCAGCATTTCCACATAGGCCAGCATGTGATGGCCGAAGGTCACCGGCTGCGCCACCTGCAAATGGGTGAAGCCGGGCAGCACGGTTTCGGCGTGCTGCTCCGCCAGGTCCAGCAGGCTGTGCTGCAGCTCGCCGATCAGGCCGACGATGGCGTCGATCTGCGCGCGCAGCCACAGGCGGATGTCGGTGGCCACCTGGTCGTTGCGGCTGCGGCCGGTGTGCAGGCGCTTGCCGGCGTCGCCGATCTTGTCGGTGAGCCGGCGCTCCACGTTCATGTGCACGTCTTCCAGATCCACGCTCCACTCGAAGCGGCCGGCGCGGATATCGTCCAACACCTCAGCCATGCCTCGTCGGATCGCAGCCAGGTCTTCGGCGGACAGCACGCCGGCGCGCTGCAACATGGCGGCGTGGGCCAGCGAGCCCTCGATGTCGAATTCGGCCAATCGTCGGTCGAAATCCACCGAGGCGGTGTATTTCTTGACGAGTTCGGATACCGGCTCCGAGAAACGGCCGGACCAGGCGTGTTGATCTTGCATGGCAATGCTTTCTACGATGGCTGCGGACGAAAAATTTGGCGAAACTCCGGGGGCGCGCGGCGCCGCCGGGAATCCCCTACTATGCCAGCGGCGAGCGCCTTCGGCCAGTGCGGGTTTTCCTTGCTATGATGCGGCTATCCTATTTCCCCCCGCGCCCTCATGCCGCCACCGCCGCCCTCCAACCTGCCCGACTACCGCAACCTGGGCGTGCAACTGCGCGCGCTGCTGCTGCTCGGCCTGTTCCTGCTGGGCGGCCTGCTGCTGGACGGCGGCGGCGAACCGCCGGCCTGGCGGCTGCTGCGCCTGGCCAGCCAGCAAGTGCCCGGCGCCCTGCTCAGCCTGGGCCTGCTGGCGCTGCTGGGCCCGCGCCTGCACCGCCGCCGGCGCACCGTGCTGGCCACCGCCGGCGTCTGCCTGCTGTCCTTCGCCCTGTGCGGCCGCCTGCTCAGCCCGCTGGAACCCATGCCCTGGGGCCAGGTGCTGCTGGCCGGCGCGGTGGGCGGCTTGATGCAGCACTACCTCAATCTGCGCGCGCGCGCGCTGTCGCCGGCGCTGTCCGAAGCGCGGCTGATCGCGCTGCAGGCGCGCATCCGCCCGCACTTCCTGTTCAACAGCCTCAACGCCGCCATCGCGCTGATCGGCCCCCAGCCGGACAAGGCGGAAATGGTGCTGGAAAACCTGGCCGATCTGTTCCGCGCCCAACTCGCGGACCCAGCGCGGCAATCCACGCTGGGCCGCGAGATCGAACTGGCGTCCATGTATCTGGCGATAGAAGCGGTGCGCCTGGGCGCGCGCCTGCAAGTGAGCTGGGACGTGCAAGCGCCGCTGGACGCGGCGCTGCCGCCGCTGATCCTGCAACCGCTGGCGGAAAACGCGGTGTTCCACGGCATAGAACGGCTGCCCGACGGCGGCGAAATCCGCATCCAGGCGCGCCGCCACGAGCAGCAGCTGGAATTGACCATCAGCAATCCGGTCAACCCGGAACCGGCGGCTGCCGCGCCCGGCCACCACATGGCGCTGGACAATCTGGCCGAGCGGCTGGAGCTGTATTTCGACGCCGAGGCCTCGCTCAGCGCCCGGCTGGACGGCGAGCGCTTCGTCACCCGCATCCGCCTGCCTTACCGCCCGGCGCCAACCCAGCAGCCGGGCTGAGAACCTGTTTACGATCTGCTGCGCGTCGGCGAAACGGCGTTGAAAACGACTTCAGAATGCTCATGTACCGTATGACCATTCCGCTTCTTCAGCCGTTTTCGCCTTGTCTCGCTCTTGCTCGCCCGATCGTAAACACGCTCTGAAAGCCGTCTATACTGCCCCTATCATCCGATTGAAACAGCTGATAGGAACATCATGGGAAAGAACCGGCTGGAAGCCTTCAGCGACGGCGTGCTCGCCATCATCATCACCATCATGGTGCTGGAACTGAAAGTACCGCACGACACCACTTGGGCGGCGCTGCAAGCGCACTGGCCGGTCTTCCTCAGCTATGTGCTCAGCTTCATCTACGTCGGCCTGTACTGGAACAACCACCATCACTTCTTCCACGCCATCCAGCGCGTGGACGGCCGCGTGCTGTGGGCCAATCTGCACCTGCTGTTCTGGCTGTCGCTGATCCCCTTCGTCACCGGCTGGATGGGCGAAAACCACTTCGCGCCGCTGCCGGTGGCGCTGTACGGCGTGGTGCTGCTGATGTGCGCGCTGGCCTGGTGGCTGATGCAGCAATCGCTGCTGTGCCTGCCCGGCAACCGCAGCCGGCTGTCCGAGGCCTTGGGCAAGGACATCAAGGGCAAGCTCTCCCCGCTGTGCTATCTGATCGGCATTGCCGCCGCCTTCCACTGGGAATGGCTGTCCGCGGCGATGTACGCGCTGATCGCGCTGATCTGGCTGGTGCCGGACCGCCGCATCGAGCGACTGCTGGCGGAGGAATAAGGCGGTTTCCGTTCCATTAATAAACACTATCAAACAAATTGTAATTTAAGATTTAACAAAACTATCGTCGCTTCCGATAATGGCCGCTCCCTTAGTAAATGTTCTAATAATTTATGGGAGTGCCAATGTCAGTTCTGACCTTTTCCGTGAACCGCAAGCTTTTCACCCTGGCGCTGGCTTGTAGCGCCACCCTGGCCCAAGCCGCCAACCTGACCCAGGACAACGGCGCGCCGGTGGGCGACAACCAAAACAGCCAGACCGCCGGCCCCAACGGCCCCACCCTGCTGCAAGACATCCAGCTGCTGCAAAAGCTGCAGCGCTTCGACCGCGAGCGCATCCCCGAGCGCGTGGTGCATGCGCGCGGCGCGGGCGCCGGCGGCGTCTTCGTCGCCAGCGAAGGCTTGCAGGACGTCAGCCGCGCCCTGGTGTTCCGCAAGGGCGAAAAAACGCCGGTGTTCGTGCGCTTCTCCACCGTGATCGGCAGCCGCGGCGCGCCGGAAACCGACCGCGACCCGCGCGGCTTCGCCACCAAGTTCTATACCGCCCAGGGCAACTGGGACCTGGTGGGCAACAACCTGCCGGTGTTCTTCATCCGCGACGCGATCAAGTTCCCGGACATGGTGCATTCGCTGAAGCCGGACCCGGTCAGCAATGAGCAAGACCCCAACCGCGTGTTCGACTTCTTCTCCCATCTGCCGGAATCCACCCATATGCTGACCCGGGTGTACTCCAACTACGGCACCCCGGCCAATTACCGCGAAATGAACGGCAGCAGCGTGCACGCGCTGAAGCTGGTGGCCGCCGACGGCCGCTACCAATACGCCAAGTTCACCTGGAAATCGCGCCAGGGCGAACGCAATCTGCGCCCGGACGAACTGCCCAAGGTGCAGGGCCAATCGGTCAGCCACGCCACCGCGGACCTGCTGCAAAGCATAGAACAGAAGCGCTACCCGTCCTGGGACTTGTACGTGCAGTTGATCCAGCCCGAGGACATGACCCGCTTCGCCTTCAACCCGCTGGACCCCACCAAGGTGTGGACCGGCGTGGCGGAGCGCAAGGTGGGCACCATGACGCTGAACCAGGTGCCGGCCAACTTCTTCGAAGCCACCGAGCAGGTGGCGATGTCGCCGGCCAATCTGGTGCCGGGCATCGAGGCCTCGGAAGACCGCTTGCTGCAAGGCCGGCTGTTCTCCTATCTGGACACCCAGATGCACCGCGTCGGCACCAATTTCCAGGCGCTGCCGGTGAACCGCCCGCGGGTCGAGGTGGTGAACAACAACCAGGACGGCGCGCATAACGCCTCCGGCCGCCAGGGCAGCGTCAATTACGAGCCCAGCCGGCTGGCTCCCAAGCCGCAGGACCCGCAGTTCAAGCACAGCCGCCTGCCCTTGCAGGGCAACACTCAGCAGGAGGCCATCGCCAAGACGCTGAACTTCCAGCAAGCTGGTGAGTTCTATCGCTCGCTGAGCGCGCAGGACCAGGCGGACCTGATCCGCAATCTGTCCGGCGACCTGGCCAAGGTGCGCAATGTGGAGACCCGCGACATCATGCTGTCGCACTTCTACAAGGCGGACCGCCAATATGGCGAGCGCCTGGCCAAGGCCTTGAAGGTGGAGGTGAAGGGGATTGAGCGCAGGGCGGCGCTGTTGCAGGAATAAGCGTAGCCGCTTGAGTGAAGCGGGGCGGCCCATGGCCGCCCCGTTTTTGCGTGCGCGCCGCGCCATGGCAGCGGTGCCGGCGGGGTTTGGTGGGCATCGCCTATCGGCTCCACCCACTCGGCAACAAGACTTTAGCGCCGTTGTCGCGTGTTCCGCGCCTCCAGCCAGGTGCGCAGGATTTGCGCGTCGTGCAACTGGTGTTGGCTGTCGAGATGGCGGTAGACCCTAACCCGGCGCGCGCCCAGCCACAGCATGTGCTCAAGGTAGTTGAAGAAGCCCATCCAATGGCCGCGCTGGCTGCGGTCGCTGAAGTCGATGTCGCGGGCGACGCGGCTGAGCAGGCCGGAACCAACGTAGTCCGGATTGTCCTTCAGCCATTGCAGCAGATGGGCGGCGCATTCGCGGCCATAGGCGCAGGCGATGTCGTAGTTCTCGGAGGCAGCGGGCATTTGCCAGTAGTGGGGGTAGTCGCGGGAGGGCAGGTAGCGGACGAAGGGGAGCAGGGTGGCCTGCTGTTCGCGGGCGGCCAGTTTGTAGCGGCGGCGGGAAGGTAGGGTGTAAGACATGGTGTTTCTCCTGCTGTGACACAAGATAAACCACCTGCCGGGAGAAGCGGAGGTATTAGGCAGGCGCGTGGCAGGATTGGCGTACCGGAACAAACTAACCGGCGAGTGCAGGCACTCTCCCACAACGCACCTGCCAATCAGATACAGCCATGGAGAGATGACGAATATATGCGCAGAGGCCTATATCCGAGTTTGTTAACGAGACGCCAATCCCGTGTGCCGCATGTGGGCGGCAACGGGGGGATTGTTGCTGAGGGAGTGCTTGGGGTCAAGGTGGGGTGGTTTGGGTCGTTAGGTGTGTGGGTTTTGTATCCGCTGCGCGGATGATGATTTAGGGCCGGTTCCGCCCGGCGAACGGGGAGGGGGCGGGCCGCCGCCCCCT
>NZ_JAYSGF010000064.1:0-15434 GCF_041912965.1 Chromobacterium sp.
GCGAGAAGCAGAGACAGGAGAAGACAGAATGGCCATCAATGTGAGTAGAGAACACCAAAACAGGACTGTCTATCGGGCCCATATTGACGAGCGTGATCTCCATGCCTTGGCGCTCAAAGCTGTCGCCGAGGCCGCAGGCCTTGACCTGGCGGCCTCCGATTTTGCGACGCGCGTCTACTCCACGACTCACTCTGATGGCAGCTTGGGCTCCAGCAAGCCGCGTATCGTGGTTGAGATCACCATGATGCACCGCGCGCCTGAAGTGTAGATCGTGCAGCAGTGGCCGCTGGCGGGCCAGTAGCGAGGTCTTCTAAGGGCGTGTGGGCCGGGGGGTGGTCAAAACCCTGAGAGGCATGGACCCTAGACCGGCTGTATTCCCACGCGCAGATTATTTCCCCCTTCTACGGATTTTGTTAATGGCTTTAACACCACGCAAACGGGCGTTCGCGGATGCCGTGTTAGCCGGCAAATCCAATAAGGACGCGGCAATCGCTGCGGGATACAGCGAAAAAACGGCGTCGGCGGCTGGGTCGCGTCTTGTTAAAGACCCGGATGTCGTCGAATACCTCGCGAAACACCGCAAAGCAGTAGAAAACGGCTCGCCACCTCCGTCCGCCCCATCGTTCGACCTTGGTAAGGCTCTACAGCACAGCGACCCGCTGGTATTCCTGAAGGCCGCCATGAACGACCCCGAGTTGGAGCCGAAACTGCGCATCGATGCGGCCAAGGCGATGCTGCCATTCACGCACAAGAAGCTGGGCGAAGGTGGCAAGAAGGAAGAGAAGCAAGACGCCGCCCAGAAAGTAGGCGGCCGGTTCTCGGCGCCGCCACCTCCTCCACTGAAAATCGTAGGTAAATAATGGGCGCACCCGAATGGACAACCAGCTGCCCGGACTGGGCGGAAAGGCTGACCAATCGACAGTCAATTATTCCGCCGCCGATTTTTCCGGACACTGCAGCGCAGGCGCTGGAGATATTCAAGGCACTGAAAGTGGTGGACCTGCCGGGCCAACCGACTTTTGGAGAATGCTCCGACCAGTGGGTATTCGACTTCGTGTCCGCCATCTTTGGCGCATACGATGCCGAGACCGGAAAGCAGTTGATCCGCGAGTTCTTTTTGCTGATCAGCAAGAAGAACACGAAGTCGACCATCGCCGCCGGCATCATGCTGACGGCAGTCATTCTGTGCTGGCGAACGGATGAGGAGCACTTGATTCTGGCGCCAACCAAGGAGGTTGCCGACAACTCGTTCAAGCCAGCGGCGGGCATGGTTCGGGCTGATGAAGAACTGTCCGCCCTCTTCCACGTTCAAGACCACCTGCGCACCATCACCCACCGGGTGACGCGCGCATCCATGAAGGTGGTGGCTGCGGACACCGACACCGTATCCGGTAAGAAGTCAGGCCGCATCTTGATCGATGAGCACTGGTTGTTCGGTAAGCGCGCCAACGCGGAGGCGATGTTTATTGAAGCACTCGGCGGACAGATATCGCGTGAAGAAGGCTGGGTCATCATCCTGACTACCCAGAGCGACGAGCCACCGGCCGGCGTGTTCCGCGACAAGTTGCAGTACTTTCGTGATGTGCGGGACGGAAAAATAACGGATCGCCGTTCGCTGGGCGTGCTGTACGAGTTCCCGGATCACATCCTGAAGGACAAGGGCTACCTGAAGCCCGAAAACTTCCACATCACCAACCCGAACCTGGGCCGATCTGTCAGCGGTGAATGGCTGGAGGATCAGCTCCGCAAAAACTCGCACAAGGTCGACGGCACCTTCCAGCAGATCCTGGCCAAGCACTTGAACGTGGAAATCGGCCTGGCCCTGAGGATGGACCGCTGGGCCGGCGTTGACTTCTGGCTGCCGCAGGCTCGCCCAGGGCTGACCCTGGAACAGCTCATCGAGCGCAGCGAGGTGATCACCGTTGGTGTTGATGGCGGCGGCCTAGACGATTTGCTCGGGTTCGCCGCGGTCGGCCGCGATGGCGACACCGGCAAATGGCTGGGTTGGATGCACGCCTGGGCGCACCCTTCTGTTCTGGAGCGGCGCAAGGAGATTGCCTCCGTCCTCCAAGATTTTGCGCGCGCCGGCAACTTGACGCTGGTTAATCGGATTGGGGAGGACGTGGAGCAACTGGCGGGCTATGTCGCGCAGATTGAGGAATACGACCTACTAGACAAAGCCGGCCTTGATCCCGCGGGCATCGGAGCGGTACTGGATGCGCTGGTCTCTGCCGAGGTGGATCAGGAAAAGATCATCGGCATCAGCCAGGGCTGGAAGCTGACCGGCGCCATCAAAACCACCGAGCGCAAGCTAGCGGAAGGCGTGCTTGAACATGACGGATCGCCAATGATGGCATGGTGCGTCGGCAACGCTCGGGCCGAGCCGCGCGGCAACGCCATGCTGATCACTAAGGCGGCCAGCGGAACGGCAAAGATCGATCCACTGATGGCCCTTTTCAACGCAGTCCAGCTGATGGCCCTGAATCCAGAGGCCCGCGGCGGACCTGGTATCTACACCCTATGAACACGACCAACATCACAGTAAATACCGGCGAGTATGGATCTCGGGTGCTGGCCGACTGGATCGCCTCGCGCGACGGCGCTGCGGAGCGGGCCGGCCTGACGAATCTCGGAGAAAACGAGGTCACCAGCAGCGGCACGAGCTTTGCTGAGCTGGCTAGCCTGTTGGGCGCAAACGCACGAAGTTCATCTGGTGAGCAAGTCACCCGAGATACCGCGCTGCGGGTGTCCGCCGTATATGGCTGCGTGTCGCTGATCGCCGGCGCCATCGCCACCCTGCCCGTAGGCATCTACCAACGAACCGACAATGGGCCGAGCAAGGCCGATCACCCTTACTGGTTCCTGTTCAACGAGCAGGCCAGCGAGAACTGGACTTCCGCCGCGGCGTGGGAATATGTGATCAGCGGAAAGTTGTTCTACGGGGACGGCTTCGCCAGGTGGATACGGCCGAGCCCGGTCAGTAATCGCGTGATCGGATGGGAGCCGCTGCACCCGCTTTCGGTTCAGCCGTTCAAGAAAGACGGACGGGTGCTATATCGCATCAATCCTCACGGCGAGCCATCCCAGGTGCTGGATAGCGCCGACATCTTGCATCTGCCCAGCCTGGGGTTTGACGGGCTGACCAGCCCCAGCCCGATTACCTACGCCGCGCGCGAGGCCATCGGCACGGCGCTGGCCGGCCAACGCTACACCGGTCGCTTTTTCTCGGACGGCGCCCAGTTCGACTATGCGCTGAAAACCGACAGCAAACTGAAGACGGACCAACTCAACGCGCTGCGCGCCAGCCTGCTGGCGCGGCTGCAAAACGGTGGCCGCGGCCCGCTGATTTTGGATGGCGGGCTGACACCGGCCCAGCTTTCGGTTAATAGCAAAGATGCCGAAATCTTAGCTACCCGGCTATTCACCGTTGAGGAAATCTGCCGAATTCTGGGTGTTCCGCCCCATTTGGTTGGCCATACGGACAAAACCACCAGTTGGGGTTCCGGCGTGGAAAACATGGGGATCGGCTTCGTCCGCTACACGCTGCAACGGCACCTGACACCGATTGCCCAGGAACTGAATCGCAAACTTTGGCCGGTCCGTGAAAAGCATTACGTCGAGCACATCACCGCCGCTCTTGAGCGGGGCGATCTGAAGTCTCGCTACGAGGCCTACCGCATTGCGCTGGGCCGCGCCGGCGAGATGCCCTTTATGGACCATAACGAGATTCGCCGGCTGGAAAACCTGCCGGCAAACGATAACCTGCAACGGAATGGAGGCTCCAATGCGCAACCGACTGCTCCAGCTGCTGGCGCAGAACCGCCGGCCGTTTGAGCCGGTGAAGAGCAAGATTGTCGCGCAGGACAATGGTGAAACCGCCATTTACCTGTATGACCCGATTGTCGGCGACCGCGTCACCGCCGAATGGTGGGGCGGCATCTGCCCGCAGGACTTCGTGCCGGCGCTGCGCCAGTTGAAGGCCGAAAACATCCGGCTCTATACCAACTGCCCCGGTGGCGACGTATTTGCATCCGAGGCCATTTGCCAGGCGCTGCGTGAACACCCGGCCCACATCACCATGCAGATCGAAGGCTACGCCGCCAGCGCGGCGACCTCAATCGCCTGCGCTTGCGATGAGGTGGTGGCCACCTCCGGCTCGAAGTACATGATCCACAAAACGTGGACGCTGGCGATTGGCAACGACGACGAGCTATCCAAGGTGGTGGAACTGCTGCGCAATTGCGACGAATCGATGTATGAGCGCTACATGGGCCGCTCCGGTCAGCCGCGCGATCAGATCGTGGAATGGTGTAAAGCCGAAACCTGGTTCAACGCCGAGCAGGCGCTGGAGCATGGTTTCATCGACAGCATTCTGGAAGCCCCCTCCCCGAGTGCTGCGGCTAATCGCCAATGGAATCTGAGCGCCTATCTCAATGCGCCCCAGGCCGATCCATCTGATCGCCAGCCCGACAACGACCCCGACGATGGCCAAGACAAAGAGCCGGCCGTCTCCGTTTTCGCCAGTGAAGACCACAGAGCCAGACAAGCCCAGCGCTTGCAGCTCGTAGCCAGACTCTGACGCGCGCCGCGCGCCCAGACCAGACCCGCCCGATGGCGGGTCTTCTTGTTTCCACACCCAGAAAGGAAGTCACATGAGCAAGATCGCTCAACTGCGCGCGCGCCGCGATGCCAAGGCACGCGAAGCCACCGAACTGAACAACAAGTATCCGGCCGACCAGCGCATGCCCGCGGCCGATGCCGAAAAGCTGGACGCGGTCCTGAATGAGATCGAGGCCATCGATGCCGAGATCGCGCGGGAAAACCGCCTGAACCAGATCGCCGGCGATGAACAGGCCGAGCACGAACACGCACTGGACCAAGCTACGCGCCACGGTGGTCAGTCTGATGAATCCGCAGCACTGCGCGCCATGCTGACTGGCGGCCTCTCCGCGCTCACGCCGGCACAGCTACAAGCATCTGCTGCTCGTCAGACTCCGGAGATGCGTCAAGCCATGTCCACCACGACCAGCACCGAGGGTGGCTTTACCGTGGCAACCGAATTCTCGCGCACGCTGTTGGAGGCTATGAGGTCGATGGGCGGCGTTCGCGCTGTCGCCAGCAACATTCGCACCGGAACCGGCGCGCAGATGCTGTTCCCGACTGCCGATGCGACGCAGGAAGAAGGCGAGATCATTAACGAAAACACGGAAGTGTCTACGCAGGACACGACCTTTGGCCAGGCGAACATGAGTGTGTACATGTACTCGTCCAAGTCGATTGCCCTGCCGCTCCAGCTGCTTCAGGACTCGATGATCGATATCGAGGCATACATCCAGAACCTGTTGAAGTTGCGCCTGTGGCGCATCCAGAACCGACACCAAACTCTTGGCACTGGCACTAGCCAGCCCAAGGGCTTGGTGACTGCCGCAACGCTGGGTAAGGCCGGCGCGACCGGACAGGTTGCCAGTGTGACTTACGATGACCTTGTCGATCTGGAGCATAGTGTCGATCCCATCTATCGCGCGGCCTGCGGCCTGATGATGCACGACGACACGCTGAAAGCGGTCCGGAAGATCAAGGACAGCAACGGCCGTCCGATCTTCGTGCCCGGTTACGAACAAGGCAACCCCGGCGGCGCGCCGGATCGCCTGTTGAATCGCCCGATCAACATCAACCAGAACATGGACCCTATGGGCGCCGGCAAAAAGTCGATCCTGTTCGGCGACTTCAGCAAATACCTGATCCGCGACGTGATGGACCTCACCCTGTACCGCATGACCGACTCCCGCTATACGCTGAAGGCCCAGGTTGGCTTTGTCGCCTTCATGCGCTCCGGAGGTAACTTGCTGGATGTCGGCGGCGCGGTGAAGTGTTACCAGAACGCCGCGTCCTAATCCTCAACCTGAGCCCGGCCACGGCCGGGCTGCACTGGATATTGAACCATGCCACCGAAGCCCCAAAATACCCAGCCGCCGGCGCCGCCGGAGGATGCCGTCATCCAACCTGAGCCGGAGCAAGTTGCTCACCAATCCGAGCCCGCCAGCGAGCCGGAGGCAACTGCCGAATCCCCACCGGCGCCGGATGCTGTGATCACCGCTCGCGTTCTGTCCGCTGTCACCATCAGCGACACGCGTTACCAGCCCAACACCGTTCTGACGCTGCCGGCCGTGCTGGCGCAACAGCATGCGGATGCGCTGGACGACCACCCCGACGCTATTGCCATGGCGTTGGCCGATGGCGGAAAGGAGATCCTGCACGATGACTGGCCCGACGAATGAAATCCAGGGCGAGCTGGTCAGCATTGCTGAAGTCAAACTGGCCGCCCGGATTGACGCCGACATCGACGCTTACGACGCGCTGATTCCGACTTTGATCGCCTCAGCGTGTGAAGTGGCTGAGCATCAAACCGAGCGTAAACTTGCCGACCTGAAGCCGCTTCCGCAGTCCGTTCGGTTGTGGATTATTGCTCAGTGCGTCCACTGGATTCAGAACCCTGAGGCGGCGACAATTCGGCAGCTCTGCCCTTCGCCTTTCCTCGCTGGTCTGCTTGATCCGATCAAAACGTGGGGATCGTGACATGACGTTGGACAAACGCATCATCCTGCAGCAGTTGGTACACGGCCGCGACCGCGCCGGCCAGCCGACCAACACCTGGCAGGATCTGCCGCCCATCTGGGCAAATGTCCGCTTCATGAACGGCCGCGAGTACATCAGCGCCGATCGTCAGCAGCAGGAAACTGTGGCCAGCATACGTATCCGGCGCCGGACGGTCACCGCCAGCATGCGGGTGCGCTACGCCGGTGTGATCTACGAAATCTCGGCGGTGCTGCCGGATCAGCGCGGCGAATACCTGGACCTCGCAGTTAAGGCAATAAAGTGAGGCGGCAATGGGAAGACGGAGAGGAAGCGGCAGCGGTCGCGGCCACAACACATCGGCGCAGCTTTTCGACAGCGGCAGCTTCGGCATTGGCTTCGATCACTCGGACATCACCGCCGGCTTGAGTGAGCTGGTGGCCAAGCTGAGTGATGCCATGCTGTCTGGCGCGGCCGCCGGCGCGCGCGTGCTGTATGACGAAATCCATGCAAACGTGCCCGAGCAATCCGGCAGGCTGAAGCAGTCCATCTACCGGACCTATGTCAAACAGCGTTCAGACGAGAAGCGGCAGATCTATGCCATCGGCGTCAACAAACGCACTGCCAAGCATTGGTACCAGATCGAATATGGGCACTGGCGCGTCAACCGGTTTATCCAGTTGAAAAACGGAGAATGGGTGCCGACCAAAGAGCGGCTGGCGCAGCCGGTTTGGGTGCCGGCCAAACCTTATCTGCGCCCGGCCTACGACGCCAAGATCGGTGCCGCGCTGGATGCCGCCCGTGATCGCATGCGCCAGAAACTGCAGGAGGGATAGCCGTGCAGCTGGAAGAACAGTTGTTCAACACCCTGGGGCCGCTGGTTGCCGGCAACGTGTTCCCAGATACCGCGCCGCCAGGCACTCCGCCGCCCTACATCCTCTACCAGCAAGTCGGAGGCCGCCCGGTGCAGTTCCTGGAAGGTATCGGCAGCAGTGTCATGCCTCGTATGCAAATCACCATTTGGTCTGAGTCACGCCTGCAAGCCGCTGAGCTCCAGCGCGCCGCTCAGCGCCTACTTGTGGCAGGACCGTTGTTCGGGCTGATTGCCGGCGGCGCGGTGGCGCTGTACGACCCGGCTGTCGGATACCGCGGCAGCCGTCAGGACTTCCACTTTTCAGGAGACCCGTAATGCAGCCGACGCTGGCAGCCGGCACCGAGCTGGCCATCTCGCTGGCGCTGCCGGTCACGACGGACGCCACCGGCTTTGCCGCGCTAGGGTTTACCCGAGTTCGCGGCGTGCGCACGGTTGGCGACATGGCAGAGCAGTGGCAGACCAGCGTCACCAACCTGGCAAACCGCAGTTACCCGCATGTCGCCAAGACCTGGCCCAGCGCCATCCAGCAGGACATTGATCTGCTGCAGGTGGACGACGCCGGCCAGGCGCTGCTGATGCAGGCCTTTGGCCAACGCGGCCCCGCCGCTTTCCGCTTGGCACAACCCGCCGGCGGATTCTGGTTCACTGCGCTGGTCACCTCGCGCGCCATCGGCGGCAGGTCGCCGGATGCGCTGCTTGCCCGGCGCTTCACCCTGGTGCTGACAGCGCCACCGATTGAAATCGCTTAACCCACTGGCCCGCCCTGAGCGGGCCTTACTTTTTACGAAGAGAGGACCGACATGGCTGTCACCCTGCCCAGCGGGAGCACCCTGCAGATCGCCAGCGCTTACGGCGCGGCCAAGACCATCACCGCCATCACCAACGCCAACCCGGGCGAGGCCAGCGCCGTCGGCCATGGCTTTGCTGCCGCCGACATCATCGAGCTGACCAGCGGCTGGCAACGGCTGAATGGCCGCATCGTCCGCGTTGGTCCGGCGCCGGCCGCCGACAAGTTCAAGCTGGACACCATGGATACCTCCGACACGAAAACCTATCCGGCGGGACTGGGCGTTGGCAGTGCCCGCGCTGTCTCCGGCTGGGTGCCCATGCCGCAGGTTCTGGAATTCAACACCAATGGCGGCGAAACCACCTACGCCAACTACAAGTTCCTGGAATCGGACGAAGAGCAGCAGATTCCCAGCGGCCGCTCGGCCATGTCTATCGCCATCAAGCTGGCAGATGACCCGACCCTACCCTGCTACGCCGTGCTGCGCGCGGCGTCCGACAGCCGCAAGCCCACGGCAATGCTGCTGACCCTGCCCAACGGCGGCGTGTTGCTCTACAACGGCTATGTGTCGTTCAACGACACCCCTGAGCTGTCCCAAGGCAACATCATGTCGGTGAAAGTCAGCTTCTCGCTGATCGGCCGCCCGACCCGCTACTGATCTGGAGGCCACCATGGCAAAACTGACCCTGGCCGCCGCGCCGACCTTTCCCGCCACCGTCGCCATCCCCGTGCCGGGCGGTGGCACTGACGACGTGGTGCTCACCTTCAAGCACTGCACCAAGTCCGAGCTGCGCAAGCGCATCGAGAAGCTGGACCAAACCAGCGATATCGACCTGATCGAATCCTGCACCGCAGGCTGGGATCTGGACGACGAGTTCAACCGGGCCAACCTGGTGCAGCTGCTGGAAAACCATCATGGCGCCTGGTCGGCAATTTGGGGCGCTTACCTGCAAGAGCTCGTTGGAGTTCGGCAGGGAAACTGAAGGCCGCCGCGCGCGCGCTCTACGAGCCGGCGCCCGATGCGGCCAAATTGGCATCATTCGGGCTCCGGCCAGAGGATATGAACGAACAGGACGTGGAGGTATGGCCGGATAATTGGCAGGCTGTCATCCTGTTTGCTCGAATGCGCACGCAATGGCGGGTCGGTTTTGGGGGGGCTGTTGGACTGGATTACAACGTGTTGTACCGGATGATCGGTCGTCTCAAGCTCGATGACATCGAGGCTGAGGAACTGGAAGAGGATGTCCAGGTGATGGAGCTTGAAGCGCTGCGGGTGATGGCGGAGGCAGCATCGCAATAGAAATGCTAACCTTACGTCATTTGAAAAGCAGAAGGAGCCGCCGTGGAAGTCGCTGTTTTCATGTTCTGGGTATGCCTTGCGGTTGCAATCGGCTTTTGGGCGGATGCCAGGGGGCGTAATGGCGGGCTTTTCTTTTTCCTGGCGGTGATCCTCTCCCCGTTGCTCTCTGGACTGATCTTGCTGATCACTCCGAACTTGAAAAAAGAAGCCATACGCCAAGAGCAAGAACGGGCTGACCGGGAAATTCAGCTCGAGCAGATCAAAGCGATAGCAAAACCTGCGGAGCCTCACAGCATTGCAAGCGAGCTTGAGAAGCTGGCGGAACTTCGTGACCGAGGTGTACTGACCGACGATGAGTTCCAGCAGCAGAAAGAGAAGTTGCTTTCTGCGAAGGTCTGAAGTGAAGAAAGCCGCCCATGGGCGGCTTCTTTACTTTGGCTTCTTCTTGTTCTGTAGTGCTTGGAACCGTTCCATCTCATCTTCGCTGAAGACTCGCTCGACAATACGATCAGCAATCTCCCGAATCAAAAGTTCGCCGTTGGCCTCATCGATCAGCGCAGGGATAGTAGCTACAACGGCTCCTTCTGACGCAGCCGTCTCTCGTAAAAAAGACATCTCAAGCCGGTGAACAATCTCTGCATTGAGAGACCGGCCATTCTCAAAAGCGGACTCCTGAAGGTTTCCCTTCAGGACTTCCGGCATCCTGATGTTCACTTGTGGGTCTGTGCGTGCCATAAGCCAAATATTAATGCAGCACGGTGCTTGACCGCAATGAAGCACGGTACTACTATAGCACTGTGCTTTACTAAAAAGGACCGCCGTAGATGAAAGCCATCGTTCCACCGCCAACGAGCATGAGGTTGCCAGAAGACCTTAAGGTCTGGCTGCAGCATAAGGCCGTTGATAACCGCAGGAGCTTGACTAGCGAAGTAATCGCGCGTCTTGAAGCCAGCAAAAAGCAGGAGGAGAAAATTGAAGAATCATCCTGACGGTCACTTGGAGGCAGGTGGTCCGCTCT
The DNA here is from genome assembly GCF_041912965.1 of Chromobacterium sp. Lineage (NCBI taxonomy): Bacteria > Pseudomonadati > Pseudomonadota > Betaproteobacteria > Neisseriales > Chromobacteriaceae > Chromobacterium > Chromobacterium sp. The sequence goes on from NZ_JAYSGF010000064.1 coordinate 10,553, forward strand.
GGCAAGATTGCAGTACAAACGAAAATGCCCCGGCGGCAACCGGGGCATCTAGAGAATTTCTGAATCGGGTAATTCAAGGAGAATTCGCTATGGAAACTAGCGCAAAAACCCAACAAAGTCAAGTGAAGACCATGGCAGCCCGTAGCATGGACGCCGCCGACATCACCATGATTCACGCGGATAGCCTCGCCGGAATCCTTGCCGCTATTGCCAGGCTGTCGCAAGACGACACGATCACTAAGCTGGCATCGCTTGGAAGAGCTGTAGCGGGCGACTTGCACAACGAGGCCGACCTCTTCCGCGAGGAAGCCGAATCCATCGCGCTGGGGGTGTGACATGAACCTGGTTACCACTATCAATGGCGCCGCCGTCACCACCTCCCTAACGATTGCTGAGGGGACACAAAACGACCACGCGAGCGTGATCAAGTTGGTTCGCACTTATCTTGATGATTTGAAAGAGTTTGGCTTGGTCGGATTTGAAATCCGACCAAGATTGCAAGGCCAGCATGGCGGTAGCGATGTGGAGTATGCGGTACTCAACGAACAGCAATCCACCTTGCTGCTGACCTACATGCGCAACAGCGACATCGTGCGGCAGTTCAAGAAAGCGTTGGTCAAAGCTTTCTGGGAGTTGGCGCAGAAAGCGCAGCAGCCCGACCCTATCCAGGTGCTGAATGACCCGGCAGCGATGCGCGGTCTGCTGCTGACCTACAGTGAGAAGGTTTTGTCACTGGAGAACAAGGTGGAATCCATGGCACCCAAGGTCCAGGCCCTGGAGCGCATCGCGGAAGCCGACGGCGCATCATGCATCACCAATGCCGCCAAGGCCTTGCAACTGCGGCCGAAGGACTTGTTCACCTACCTCAATCAGCACCGCTGGATTTACAAGCGCCCCGGTAGCGCATCATGGACCGCCTACCAAGACAAAATCCAGGCCGGCGTGCTGGAGCACAAAGTCACCACCGTCAGCCGCGGCGATGGTAGTGAAAAAGTGGTTGAGCAGGTGCTGGTGACGCCCAAGGGGCTGGCCAAACTTGCTGAGAATGTTCGAACGATGCACTAAATCGCCTGTTATCTACTCAACCCGCCCTACGGCGGGTTTTTTATTGCCTGGAGTTTAAATGTCAAACGAACAAATCGGCCGCGGCATTATCGAATTGGAGGTCCGCGAAGAAGGCGTCACCGCCGCCATCGCCAAGGTTGACGCTGCCGTTGCTGGGCTCGGGCAAACCGCTGCCAAGGCCGGCACAGAAGCCGGCGCCGGCATCGACAAGATCGGCCAGGGCGCAGAAAAGGCGGCGGGGAAGACCGAGCAATCCGGCCAGCGCGTTAAGAAAACCCTGGCCAGCCTGCGTGAAGGCGCGGCGCCGGCGGAGGCCGTTAGTGGGTCGCTTGAGAAAATCGGCGACGCCGGCAACGAGGCCGCGCGCAAGCTGGATGCTGCAACCCGCAACATGATCAGCTCGATCCAGCGCACCACCGTCACAATGCGCGTTGGCGACCGCAACAGCGCCGAGTATTTCCGCGTGCTCGCTGGCCAGCGCGGCGTTGATGTGGGAGCGCTGGAGCCCTACCTGAAACAGTTGGAAGCAGTATCGGCACGCCAAGTCCGTGTTGGATTGACCGCGGGTGAAATGTCGAACGCAATGCGCATGCTGCCGGCGCAATTCACAGATATCGCCACTTCGCTCGCTGGCGGGCAAGATCCAATGCTCGTGCTGATCCAACAAGGCGGTCAGCTTAAAGACTCATTTGGTGGTGTCGGGCCCGCAGCCAAGGCAATGGCCACATACGTTCTTGGCCTTGTTACGCCGCTCACCGTCACTGCCGCCGCATTTGCTGCTATCGGCTATGAAATTTACAGGGTGAATGAGCAATTCAAAGCATTCAATGTGGCGATGGCAGCTACAAATTATTTTTCAGGGATGACCGAACAGCAGTTCGCAATGCTGGCTGAGAAAATATCGGCAACTGGCCTTGCATCTTCTGCAATGGCAAAAGAAATTGCCTCCGGTTTAACTTTGTCTGGAAAATATAGCGCCGAAACGATCGAGAAAATGAGTGTAGCGATCGTCCAATATGCCGAAGTCACTGGCAAGAAATCTCAGGAGGTTTCCGGAAAGCTTTCTTCGATGTTTGAAGACCCATTAAAAGCTGCCAAGGACTTGGATGAGCAGTTTCACATTATGTCCTACACAGAGCAGGAATATGTGAAGCAACTTGTCGAGGCAGGAAAACAGCAAGAGGCTGTTCAATTTACGCTGGATAAATTGACAGACAGGTTGAAGGGTCCAGCTGCCGAGGCGCTTACTTGGTATACAAGCTTGTGGAATAAGCTTGTCAGCGCAATGGATGCCGCGGAAATCAAGCGTCGCCGCGATGCGGCTATTGATGCAATTCAGCAGACGATGGGGCCTTCTTCAAACCTGACTCACTTAGAAGCCAGGGCAAAAGCTGAAGCCATCTACGAAAGCGATCAGCGAGCAATTAGCTCAGCAGCACGCAGAGAGGCGGAGCGACTGCAAGATGCAGCTCGTGGCAAAGAACAAGCGGCTTTTCTTGATAAAGAGCACGAGAAGTTCAAGTCCAAAGCCCAAGAAAGGTTGGATTTCGCCAAGAAAATACGCGAGGCGGAAACTGAAGCAGCGGCAGCAGCGAAAGGATTGACGCTGGCTCAGCTGAAAGCATACAACGACAAGACTATCGCTGCCTTCAATGAGCAACACAAAGACCCTGGCGGAAGGAAATCGTCTGCATTCGGCAAGGCCGAAGACCGTGAAGTGGCTGACCTGCGCGCTCGGATCGAGGCTGAAAACCAGATTGCCGGGGCGATGCGGCAAAACGGCGCAGCATACGAAAAAATGACAGAGGGCGCGAAGCTGGCGCTGAAGTTTCGCCAGCAGGAAGGCGTGGCGGTCACGGATGCGGCCAAAGCCAATCTGCGCTTGCGCGCCAGCCTGGCCGACGAGCTGGGTTATCGCCAGGAACTGACCAAGGCGCTGATGGAGCAGATCAGCGTCCAGAAAGCCCTGGACGAAGCGGACCAGCGCCGCGCTGGCGAGCAGGATCTGCAAAGCGAAGATGTGCGCAAGCAACTGGAATTCCTGACCATGAACATGGCCCAGCGCGAGAAGGCGCAAGCGGCCTGGGAAGCGGAGAAGGAAACCAAGCGCCAACTGCTGGACCTGCAAATCAAGCTCAACCAAGCGCGCGCCGATGAGGCGGCCGCGTCAACGCCTGGCGCCAAGGCGGTCCGATCCAAGATTGTTGATGACCTGGAAGGCGAGAAGCGCCTGTTGCAAATGGAGGGCGCCAAGAAGGTGGAGGCCGCGGTTCAGGCGGTCAATGACCGGCTCGCCATGGGCAGCAACTGGGTGGTCAGCTCGCGCCGCGCCCTGGAGGACTACGCCGACAACGCCATCAACATCGCTGATGAGGTAGGCGCGGCGTGGACACGTGGCATGGGCGGCATGGAGGATGCGCTGACCAAGTTCGTGATGACCGGCAAGTCCAGTTTCAAGGACTTGGCCAACAGCATCATCGAGGACATGATCCGCATCCAGATCCGGCAAAGCATTACCGGGCCGTTGGCTCAGGCGCTGCCAGGTCTTCTGTCCTTCACACGCAGCGGCCCTCCCGCTCCCATTGAGGCCGGAACCGTCATGGCCTCCGGCGGCGCGTGGCTGCGCGGCGTGCAGATGTTCGCCAACGGCGGCGCATTCACCAACAGCATCGTCAGCAAACCTACGGCGTTTTCCCACGCCGGTGGGCTGGGAGTGATGGGCGAAGCTGGGCCCGAGGCGATCATGCCACTGACCCGCGACGCTGCCGGCCGGCTGGGGGTGCGAACTGCTGGCAATGCCGGCGCGGCGCCGTCGGTAGATGTCCAAGTCAACGTGATCAACCAGAGCAGCCAGCCGCTGCAAGCCCAGCAACAGGGGCAGCCGCGCATCGATCAGTTCGGCAAGGTCATCATCGACATGATCGTCACCGACGTGCGGCGTGGCGGCCCGGTATCGTCCACCATGGAAGCCGCCTACGGCCTGCGCCGCGGCGGCAGATAAGGAGAGCTATGCCCATCACCGCCCTGCCCGACTACGTGATGATCGACATGGAGGGCTACAGCGAGAAGGCCGACTTCGGCGTGCAACGCTCGCCGATGGATGGCGGCATTCCGAAGCAGCGCGCGCGGTGGTCGCTGCCGATCGTGACTCGCAGCATGACGCTGCTGATCGACGGCGCGGCCAACCGCGAAGCCTTCGACAACTGGCACTGGGAGACGCTGCGCGGCGGCGTCGACTGGTTCACGCTGAGCCTGTTCGGTAAGACCGCCCGGGCGCGCTTTACTGAGCCGCTTTCATTTCGGCCTAGCGGGCCGGATGCATGGACGGCAACGGCAACTTTAGAGACAGTTGGATAACCCAAAACACCCAAGAGGAAAAACATTACGGTGCACTCGACAATTTGATGGTTCGATCATCATCTATAGGATTGACCACCATGAAAAATTGTCTTGTCCTGCTGTGCTTTTTCGTTCTGATTATTGACCACTCAAGTCCAGGCGCTCGTATCACTTCTGTCGTGCTGCTCATGTTGACCTGTTTGCACGCGTGGCTTCACAGGCCATAAAACGTAGCCCCGCACCTGCGGGGCTTTTTCATTTCTGGAGCCCACATGGCCCGTCCCTACTCCCAACACGCGCGCGAGCAACTCAACGCTACCAGCGCCGACGACATCATGCTTGTTCTGCTCGAGATTCGGCACCCGCTGCTGGCCGTGCCGGTGCGGGTGGTCAACGACATGCAGAACATCGTGGTTGCCGGCAATGAGTTTATCGCCTGCGCGTTCAACATCACGTTGCCGGACGACTCCGACAATCA
>NZ_JAYSGF010000065.1:0-14905 GCF_041912965.1 Chromobacterium sp.
GAGTCCAGGATTGTGATTCCTGTTGTCGTGGGTTCGAGCCCCATCATCCACCCCACCCTATTCAAGTTACCGCCCTAGGGCGTTGACTCACCGCTTTCTGCGGTGGATGTAGCTCAGTTGGTAGAGTCCAGGATTGTGATTCCTGTTGTCGTGGGTTCGAGCCCCATCATCCACCCCAAGCCTTAAAAACCCGGCCTAAACGCCGGGTTTTTTCATTTTGGCGACCCCTAAGGTCAGTTTTGGGCCTTGTCTGACAGTTCAAGCTCCGTATAATCGAATACATTCGCATGACACCGCTTGACTGACCTAAGACACCCACCACCATGACCACCTTGCAGCCAATCAAGCGCCAGACGCTCACCAGTGCCGTAACCGAATCCCTGCGCCAGCGCATTCTCTCCGGAGAATTCGCCGATGGCCAACAGCTGCGCCAAGAAGCGCTGTCCAATGAATACGGCGTCAGCCGGGTGCCGGTGCGCGAAGCGCTGCGCCAGCTCGAAGCCGAAGGCCTGATCCAGATCATCGACCACAAGGGCGCGCTGGTGTCCAAGCTGTCGCTGGAAGACGTACTGGAACTGCTGGAAATCCGCGCGATGCTGGAAGGTTCGGTGCTCAAAGCCGCCATCCCCTGTCACACCAGGGCCGATCACGATCTGGCCCAGCAAACCCTGCGCGAATTCGAACAAGCGCTGCGCAACAACGATGTGCGCCACTGGGGCGAATTGAACTCCCGCTTCCACCTGGCGCTATACCGCGCCGCCAAGCGGCCCAACACGCTGGCGCTGATCGAGCAACTGCACAACAAGACCGACCGCTACACCCGGATGCAGATCCTGTTCACCCGCACCATGGAACGGGCGCACGAGGAGCACAGCCAGTTGCTGGAGCTGTCGCGCCAGGGCAAGGCCGACGAGGCGGCGGAATTCATCCGCTTCCACATCCTGTCCGCCGGCCATGCGCTGGAAGACTATCTGCGCGGACAGAGCCAGCAAGCCGCCCTGAGTTGAGACCGCCGCGCGTTCAGATTTTTTGAATCTGACGCGCAGTTCTTTGCGCTATCAAGCGCGGCGACGGCGCGCAATAATCCGGCCATGTAAACCGCCGGACGCCAGTCCGGCCCCACCGGGAGACATGGTCATGCAACACCCATTCATCAGCCGGGAAGCGGAACGCCTGGTCAACGGCCAGGCGGTGTCGGACGGCGCCGGCGTGCGCCTGCTGCGCGTGCTCGGCTCCGATCTGCAAAGACGGCTGGACCCTTTCCTGATGCTGGACGAATTCCGTTCCGACAATCCCGACGACTATATCGCCGGCTTTCCCAGCCATCCGCACCGCGGCTTCGAAACCGTCACCTATATGCTGGCCGGCCGCATGCGCCACCGCGACAATAGCGGCAACGAAGGCCTGCTCGGCCCCGGCGGCGTGCAATGGATGACCGCCGGCCGCGGCATCGTCCATTCCGAGCTGCCGGAGCAGGAGGATGGGCTGATGCACGGCTTCCAGCTGTGGCTGAACCTGCCGGCGGAGCGCAAACTGTGCGCGCCGTGGTATCGCGACATCCCCGCCGCCGAGATTCCGTCTGCGCCAGCCCAAGGCGAGGCCCGCCTGATCGCCGGCCAGTGGCGCGGCCAGGCCGGCGCGGTGGAACGCGAAGCCACCGAACCGCTCTACCTGGACCTGCATCTGGACGCCGGCAGCGAAGAGACGCTGGAAATCCCGGCCGGCCATAATGCCTTCCTCTATGTTTACCAGGGCGAGATCGCCGTCGGCGCGCAACAGCGCGGCGTCAAGGAGAGACAGATGGCGGTGCTGGACAAGCGCGCCGACAGCGACGGCGTCAGCCTCCGCGCTTCCGCCGACAGCCGCTTGCTGCTGATTGCCGGCAAGCCCCTGGGCGAACCCATCGCGCAATGGGGCCCGTTTGTGATGAATACGCGCGAACAAGTGGAAGAAGCCATCAGCGATTTCCGCGACGGACGCTTCTGACCCGCATGCCATTGCCTGGAGGCATTATGCCGCTACTCACCCAAACCATCGCCAGCCTGGACCGCGACATCGGCTTTCCGGTGCGCCGGCTGCTGCCCACCCGCCAGGCGCGCCGCGTCGGCCCCTTCGTGTTTCTCGATCACATGGGCCCGGCCCATTTCGCCGCCGAAGGCAGCGCCGGCGATGTACGGCCGCATCCGCACATCGGCCTGGCCACCGTCACCTATCTGTTTTCCGGCGCGATGATGCATCGCGACAGCCTGGGCACGGTGCAGCGCATCGCGCCCGGCGCGGTCAATCTGATGACCGCCGGCAGCGGCATCACCCACTCCGAGCGGGTGCCGGCCGACATCCGCCAGCAAGGCGTGGCGGTGGAAGGCATGCAGTTGTGGCTGGCGCTGCCGGATGAACTGGAGGAATGCGAGCCGGCCTTCGCCCATTACCCGGCCGAGGACTTGCCGCGCTGGAACCAGGACGGGGTGGAACTGAACCTGCTGATCGGCGAAGGCTGGGGCCATCGCTCGCCGGTCGCCTATCCGCTGCCGGTGTTCTACGCCAGCGCCGCCATGCCGGCCGGCGCGCGCTTGGCGCTGCCGCAAGGCGTGGATGAACTGGCCGCCTATGTCGCCGCCGGCGAACTGGACGTGGACGGCGCCACGCTGAACGTCAACGAATTGGGCCTGCTGCAAACCGGTCAGGGCGGCGAACTGATCGCGCGGCGCGACAGCCGGGTGATGCTGCTGGGCGGCACGCCGCCGGCCAGCCCGCGCTATCTGGACTGGAATTTCGTGTCCCGCCGCCGCGAGCGGCTGGCCCAGGCGCGCGCGGACTGGATCGCCCAGCGTTTCCCGATGGTGCCGGGCGAGACCGAGTTCATTCCCCTGTAATAACAGCCACTCCAAAACAAAACCCCCGCCAGTTGCCCGACGGGGGTTTTCGCTTTTGACCAAGCGTCTTACTTGCCCTGGATGCCGCCCTTCACCACGGTCGGCGTATTCTCATGCTCGGCGCGGATCAGCGGCGCCTTGCCGGAAGTCACATCGCTGACCGCCTGCTTCAGGATGCCGGACGGGGTGCTGTTCAGCTTGACCCCGCCGCCGCCCTTGTAGCGCTCGGTGGCGATGTCGGCGGTTTCCACCTTGGAATCGCCCAAGTCCACCTTGCCGTTGGCGGACGACACGGTCGCGCCGGTCAGCTGGGTCTTGCCGCCCACTTGCAGCGTCACGCCGTCGGCGCCGGCGATGCCGGTGACCGTGCCCACCGAGTTGTCGCGCTTGACGCTGACGTCCACGTCGGCCTTCAGCTCGGTGCCCTTGTCCTGAGCGTTCAGCAGCTTGTCCTTCAGCGTGTTGCCGCCTTTGCGCGCCAGGGTGTCCAGCGTGCCGGACTTGGCCGGGCCGGAAGTCGGCTGCTCGGGCAGGGTGACGGTTTCACTGTTGGCGTTGAAGCTCACCGCATTGGTGGTGTCTTCCTTCAGACCCTTGTTGAAGGCGAAGCTGTCGTACTTCTCCTTCACCTTGTCGGACGCGGCGTTGACCAGTTCGGTGCCCTTCTCCTTCACCTTGTCCTTCAGCGGGCCGGCCTTGTCGGCGACCTGATCGACCAGGCCATCCTCCTTGCCGTTGGAGCTGTTGACGCCCAGCGCCACGTCCACCTTCACGCTGTTGTCGCGATCCTGACGGCTTTCCAGCGCCAGCTTGCCGCCCACCTGGCCAGTGACGGTCTTGCCGCTGACATTGGCGCCGGCCAGGGTGGCGTTGCCCTCGGCGTTCAGTTCCACTTGCTGCTTGGCGGTCACGCTGGCGTTGGCGTTGCTCAGCTTGTCCTGCTGATCCACCTTCACCTCCAGGCCAGCCTTGATGTCATGCACGTTCTTGGTGCTGTCAGGCTTGATCTGGCCGTTTTCCTTGTCGCTGCTGGCCTTGTTGCCGCCGCCGATATTGCCGGCCACGCTCCAGTTGTTGCGTTGGCTGCTGGACTGTGCAGACTCCAGGCGGATATCGCCCTGGCTGTCCAGCTTGGCGCTGTCGCCCTGCACCTGGGTGCCGCTCAGGCGAATGCCGCCGCTGCCGGACTCGATGCTGGCTTTGCCGCCGCTGACCACGCTGCCGCCGGCCTGGCTGCGGCTGGACTCGTCGGTGCTGGCGTAATTGCCGCCGGCGCCCACATTAAAGCCCTTGCTCGCCTTGTCCTGGCCATTGCTCTGGCTGCCGCCGGCCTTGAGATCGAAGCCCCACTGGCTGCCGGACTTGTCGGCGCTGGATTCGGCGGCCTTGAACTCCACCTTGTCGCCCTGCAAGGTCACATCGCCGCGGCTGGCGATCTTGTCGCCCTGCAGACCCAGCTTGCCGCCAGCCGTCAAGCTCACGCCGGCGTCAGCGTCCACGCCGCCGGTCACCGCGCTGCTGGACTTGGCTTGCTGCTTGTCCACGTTCACCGCCACCGCGCCGCTGCCGCCGACATTCTTGCCGCCGCCCTCGATCGGGCTGGTGGTGATGGCCAGATTGGCCTTGCCGCCCACGGTGTGCTGCTCGCTGCTGCTGGCGTTATTGGCCTGACTGAAGCTCAGGTCGCCGCCGGCGTTGACGCTGGCCGCGCCCTTGCCGCCGGAGATGGCCACGCCCTGGTAAGCGGCGTTGTTGTCCACGTCCACCTTGACGCCGTTGCCGGCGCGGATGCCGCCGGTGACCGCGGTGGAGCTGGACGAAGCGCTGGTCACCGTGCTGCCGCTGCCGGCCGCCTTGACGTTCACGTCCTCGCCGGTGGTGGTGTAGACGCGCACGCCGACATCGGCCTCGGTCTTGCTGCCGCTTTGGCTCTGGGTATTGGCCGCGGCGGTGAACTGGTGGCTGTCAGCCTTGATCTCCACCGTGTTGCCGGCCTGGTACTGGGTGCCTTGATCGCTGAGCCCGGCCTTGGCATCCACCTTGATATTGCCGCCGTTCAGGCTGCTGGCCTGCGCGGTGCTGGACTGGCGGGTTTCCGAGCCGACGCCGGCCTTGACGCCGACATCCACGCCCAGATTGGCCGCGCCCAGATCGCCGGCGGCGCCAGCCGCGCCGATCACATCGCCCTTGACCACTTTTTCACCGGCCGCCACCAGCGGACGGGTCACGCCGCTGTAATCGGCGTTGACGCCCACTTCCACGCCCCAATGACTGCTGTCGGTGGTGGTTTTCTGGGTGCTGTTGGCCGCCTGGTTGTCGATGCGGCCGCCAGCCAGCTTGATGTCGCCATCCGCCTTGACCTGGGTGCCCTGGTTGCGGATGTCGCCTTCGCCATTGCCGGCGACGATGCTGACCCCGCCCTTGGAGTTGATCGCGCTGACCTGGGCGGTGCTGCTGTCGGACTGGCTGCGGCTGTTCTTCTGGTCCACGCCCAGCGCCACGCCGGTCTTGTCCAGGCCGGCGTCGATATAGATGCCGCCGCCGGTGACGCTGCTGCTCTTGCTTTCCTTCACCGTGTCCTGCGCCGCGTTCAGGCTGACGTTCTGGCCGCTGAGGGCCGCGCCGCCGGCGCCGGCGTTCAGCTTGGAGCCGGTCACGGTCAGATCGCCCTGGGCATTGAGCGCCACCTTGTCGCCGGACAGCGTCGCCGCCTGGTTCTGGGTCGCATCGCGGTCCACGCTGCTGCTGCTGTGCTCGATGCGCACGCCGCCGCGGTACTGCTTGTCGCCGGTGATCTCGCCGACGCCGCGCAGCGCCAGCTCGGTATCCTTGCTCTTCACCGTGTCGCGGGTCTGCGACGCCGCCACCTTGATGTCGCCGTTGGCGGCCACGTTCAATTCGCCGCCGGCGCGCACCTGGCTGCCGCTGATCGCCACGTCCTTGGCGGACTGGATGCTCAAATTGGTGTCGGACTTCAGCTCGGCGTTGACCGCCTGCTGCTGGCTGGCATTGCCCTTGCTGCTGCTCTTGGTGATGTTGAAGGCAGTGCCGCTGCGCTGATCGGTGCGGGTTTGCGATTGGTTGACCACGCTGTCGATGCTGATGTCGCCGTTGCGGCTGATCGCCACCGCGTCCCGCTCGCCGCGGGCGCGGCTGCCGGCGATCGCCACGCTATCGCCGCGCAGCGTCAGCTTGCCGCCGGCGGTCAGATCGCTGCCGTTGTTGACGGTGTCGGTCTTGCCGTTGTCACGGTTGCCGCCGCCGCCGATGCCGCCCCAATACACCTGGTCGTTGCGCTGGCTGTTCTGGTTCGTCGTCTGCTGCACGCCCAGGCCGAGCGCGCCGCCCGCGTCCAGGGAGGCGTCGCGGCCGGCGGCCAGCTTGGCCGCCTTGGCGTCGATATCGCCGCTGGCGCGGATATCCAGATCACGGCCGGCGCGCAGCTGGCTTTGCGCCAGGCGCTGCTCGCTGGAAGCATGGTTCCAAGAGCCGGTTTCCAGGCTGGCGCCGTCGTTCTTGCGATTGCCCCGGTCGCTGCGGGTATCGGTTTCCGTCACGCCGCTCAGCTTCACGCCGCCGTCGGCCTGCAGGCGGATATCCTGGCCGGCGCTGACGCTGCCGCCGCGGATGGCGATCTGGCCGCGCGGCTGCGCGCCGTCCACCGCCTGGTTGTCCGCCGCGGTCGCCGCCGCGGTCAGCGTGGCGTCCTGCTCAGCGCGGATGCGCACGCCTTCCTGGCGCTGGCTGGTTTCGCTCTGGTCGCGGTTATAGGCCCAGGAGTTTTTCCAGGCGTGATTGCTGCTGCTGGACGCGCTGTCCGCCACCTGGCTGTCCAGTGTCAGATCCTTGCCGCTGAGCGCCACATTGCGGCCATTGATGTCGGTGGCGGCCAAGGTCGCCGCGTCGCCGGCGCTGAGGCTCACATCGTCGCGCGCGCTGATGACGCTGCGCTTGATGCGAGTGTCGCTGCTGTTGCTGGCGGTATTGGTTTCACCGGTCTTCCAGATAAACCAGCTCTCGTCGTGATTGCTGTCCTGAGTGGTGGAAGTCTCCGCCCGGCCGCGGCTGTCGATCTGGCGCGCGGCCAGGGCCACCTTGCCTTCGCTGGCGCGGATCTGCGCGCCTTCCAGCGCCAGTTTGCCCTGGCGCGCGTCCACCAACACTTCCTGCGTGCCGTTCAGGCTGCCGCCCACATTGACGCCGGCACCGTCGGCGGTGCTGATGATATTGATGCGGCCGGCCTGCATCGCGCCCAGGAACACGCTGTCCAGCGAACCCACGCCTTCCGGCGCCTTGTCGCTGCGCAGCACCTTGGCGTCCTTGCCCTGATAATCCACCAGGTTGAAGCCGGCGCGGACATTCAACTGCTCACGCGCGGCGACATTGCCGCGCACATCGATGCGCGGCGCGATCAGGTCCAGCACATTGACGCCGCTCAGACCGGCGCCGTTGACGCTGAGCGCGTTGCCGTTCATCGCCGCCTGCAAGGAGGTGATGGCGCCGTTTTCGATATTGGCGTTGCCCACCAGCAGCGACGCACGCGGCGTGTTGATAAAGCCGCAGCCGCTGCAAGTGATGCCGTTGGGGTTGGCCAGCACATAGTCGGCGGCCTTGCCGAACACTTCCTGCTTGCCCAGCAGCAAGGACGGGTTGCGGCTGATCACTTCGTTCAAGATCACGCTGGCTTCGCGCCCGCCCAGCAAGGCATTGGCGCCCAACTGGCCGGCCAGTTGCGATTGGCCGCCGGCGGTGGAGTTGTTGAACACCGCGCCGGGCTTGCCGACATTGAAATCCTGGTATTGGTTATGCGACAGGCCCGCGGCGCTGGGCGCCACGATATTGACCACCGCCGCGCCATTGGCGGCGTTGCTCACCTGCGGCTGCGCGCCGCTGCCGCCGGCGACGATGCCGGCCGCCATCGCGGCTTCCACCGCCCAAAACGCCAGGGTCAGCGCCGCGGCCACTTTCCCCGTTACCGATAAGCCGAAATTTATTTTTTTCTTCATGATTTGAGTCCCGTTCATTCAGAGAACAAGCAGATTCGGTCCAAAACCGTCTATCCAGACAACCCATGTTCCGTGGGCCTTTCCAGCCTGCCAGCCGGATTCGTCCACGATGAAACATACGTTTGATTTCGAATCTACGTCTCTTTTTAAATCAATTCAAATGAAATACTGCCAATATCGCTTAGTCGCCTTCGCGGCGAATTTCTTTCAAAAAAAGTTCACGTCAAAAAATAAATCACAACGACATCACCAGGACAGCGCCAGTTTGGCGAACAGCTGATGGCCTTCCTGCTGCCAGCCGGCCGGCTTGTACAAGGGCCGGCTGTACTCCAGGTCCAGGCTGGCCTTGCGGTAACTGAAAGCCAGACCCAGGCTGGCGCCGGCAATACTCTGCCATTGCTGAACCGAGCGATGCGGCAACACCCGGCCGCCGTCCAGGCCGATACGCGGCGTCACGCCGATGCCGGCCAGTTCGAAGCGGCGCGACAAGGTATTGCGCCAGGACCAGCCGGTTTCCCCGGCCAGGGTGTTGCGGCGGAAACCGCGCACCGCACTGGCGTCGGACACATCCATCTGTTCGACGCCGGGCAGATAATCGCGGCTGGTCTGGCCAGTCAGCGCGCTATTGAGCTGGTACGGTCCGCCAGGCAGGCCCAGGCTTTGAAACCAGTTCAGCGACGCCTTCCACTTGGTGAACTGCGGATTGGGACCGTCCGGCGCGCGCGGGTCCGGCGCGCTGGCGCCCAGCCAGCGCGTGCCGCGCTGCACGCCGGCGTCGGCGATCAATACGCCGCCGCTGAGCAATTGCAGCCGGGACAGGCCCAGCTCGGCCACGCTCAGCGTCGGGCTGGTGATCTCGATCTCGCTGTCGAGAAAATAATTGCGCACCCGCTTATGCGTCAGTTGCGCCATCAGCGAAGTGGTCTGGTCCTGGCCGCGGCTCAGCACCCGGTCCACGCGCAGGCCGCTCTGCGCGGTGCGCCCGGACAAATTCACCGCGCTGTACTGCAATTGCAGCGGGTTCAGATAATCGGCGCGGCTGGCGAAGGCGCTGAAAGTCCAATAGCCGTAAGGCAGGGAATAAAACAGCGATTCGCTGCGGCTATGCCGCACCGCGTTGTCGTTGCTGGTGCGCTGCGCCGACACGCTGACGAAATCGGACAGACCCAGCGGGCTGTCCCAGGACAGGCCCACGCCGGCCTGCACCCGGCCGGTGCTGTCGCGGCCGGTGTTGTCGGCGTTGAAGTTCAAGCGCCAGGGCGCGTCCTTATTGTTGCGCAGGCTGAGGATGGAACCGCCCACGGTCTCGCCGGGCAGGATGTCCAATGTCGCCTTGCTGGACGGCAGGCGGTTGGCCTGGTCCAGCCCCTGGTCGGCGTCGTGTATGTTCAGCGGCCGGCCGATCACGCCGGGAAACAAGGTGGCCGGATTGCTGCGCCGGTCGTCGCTGACGATCTTCTCCACCCGTCCTTCGTGCACGCGCAAGATCAGCACGCCCTGCTCGTCCGGCCCTTCGGCCGCCACGCGCGCGGCGATATAGCCCTTCTTCAGATAGAGCTGGGTCAACCCGCGGCTATAGCGGTTCAACTCTTCGTTGTTCAGGCAGTCGCTGGCCAGTTCGCCCAGCGAGGCCACTTCCTTGCGGCTCAGCAGCTTGATGCCGGCCAGGCGCACGCCCTTGACGCGCAGGCAGTCCATCTCGCCCATCTCCGCCGCTTCCGGCCGATGCATGGTATTGCTGTCCGGCAGCATCTGCCGCAAGCGCTGCTGCTGGATGATGGCGTCGAAACGGCGGCTGTTGTCCTGCAACAGACGCCGCGAATCGTTTTCCATCTGCTGATGCATGCTGCCAGACATGCCGGGCACTTCCGCGGCCTGCGCCGCCACGCCCCAGCAGACGATCCCCGCCATCTGCCAGAACTGAGCTGGCGATGGTTTTTTGTATTTAATCATCATCGGATTCGTAACTATTTTTAAATAAAGGAAAACAGAAATTCCATGACGCGTCCAGACTAATGAGAATAATTATCAAATAATGACACTATTACCCAGACTTGATGCCAGCCTTGCGGCCTTAGCGCAACAGAAAATTCAATACGAATAAAAAAACCCGGCCAATGGCCGGGCTTATCCCTTAGTCGTTTGATTCTAAAATATCTTTCAGAAGATCAGAAAAAACTTATTCGAATACAAAGCGTGCGCGCTTGATATTGCACAGCAATTCATAGGAAATGCTGCCGGCGGCGGCGGCCACCTCGTTGACCGACACCGTGTCGCCCCACAGCTCCACCTCGCTGCCGATGCCGGCGGCGGGCAGTTCGCTCAGGTCCACGGTGATCATGTCCATCGACACCCGGCCGATGATGCGCGAGCGGCGGCCGTCCACCGCCACCGGGCTACCGCTGGACGCCAGCCGCGGATAGCCGTCGGCGTAGCCGCCGGCGATCAGGCCCACCCGAGTCGGCCGCTCGGTGACGAAGTTGTTGCCGTAGCCGATGGGCTCGCCGGCGGCCAGCTCGCGCACGCCGAAGATGCGGCTGCTCAGCCGCATCACCGGTTTCAGCTCATCGCCCTGCGGGAAGCCCGCCGGCAGCGGGCTGGCGCCGTAAAGCAGGATGCCGGCGCGGCCCCAGTCGCGGCGCGCGCGCGGATGGCACAGGATGCCGGCGGAATTGGCCACGCTCTCCTCCCCCGGCAGGCCGGCGGTGGCGGCGTCGAAGCTTTCTATCTGCGCCAGGGTCATCGGCACCGTCGGCTCGTCGGCGCGGGCGAAGTGGGTCATCTTGACGATGCTCTCCGCCTTGCCGCTGGCCTGCAAGCGTTCCCAGGCCGCGCGGTAATGCCGCGGCAAGAAGCCCTCGCGGTGCATGCCGCTGTCCAGCATCAGCCAGACGCGGAACGGCGCGGCAGGCTGAGACTCCTCCAGCATGCGCAGCTGTTCTTCGCTCTGCACCACCAGCCACAAGCGGTGGCGCTCGACCTCGGCCAGTTCGGCGGCCTCGAACACCCCTTCCAGCAGCAGGATGGGCGCGCTCACGCCGGCGGCGCGCAGGTGCAGCGCTTCCTCAAGACAGGCGACGGCGAAACCGTCGGCGACATCGGCCAGCGCCTGGGCGCAACGCGCCGCGTCGTGGCCGTAGCCGTTGGCCTTCAGCACCGCCAATACCCGCCCGCCGTGCTGGCGCTTGGCCAGCAGGTAGTTGTCGCGCAGGTATTGGGTGCGGATGGTGGCGATCAGCGGCCGCATGCTCAAGCGCCCGCCACGGCCGGCCGCGCGGCCGGCACCACCAGGGTCTCGCCCTGTTTGGCGTAGCGCTGCATGGACAGACCGTCCAGGCTGATCTCCGGCTTGGCGCCGGTGATGATGTCGGCCAGCACCTTGCCGGAGCCGGCGCCCATGGTCCAGCCCAGGGTGCCGTGGCCGGTGTTCAGCGACAGATTGGCGAAGCGGGTGCCGCCGACGATGGGCGTGCCGTCCGGCGTCATCGGGCGCAGGCCGGTCCAGAAGCTGGCGGCAGGGATGTCGCCGCCGTTCGGATACAGATCGCCCACCACCATTTCCAGCGTTTCGCGGCGGCGCGGGTTCAGCGACAGATCGTAGCCGGACAGCTCGGCCATGCCGCCGACGCGGATGCGGTCGTCGAAACGGGTGATCGCCACCTTGTAGGTTTCATCCAGCACCGTGGACACCGGCGCGCCGGCCGGATTGGTAATCGGCACGGTCAGCGAATAGCCCTTGACCGGGTAAACCGGAATATCGATGCCCAGCGACTTGACCATGTCGCGGGAGAAGCTGCCCATCGCCACCACGTAGTGATCGGCGGTCAGCAAATCGTCGCCGACGCGGATGCCGGTGATGCGCTTGCCATCGCTCTCGATACCGTCCACGCTCACGCCGAAACGGAACTTCACGCCCTTGGCGCGCGCCATCTCGGCCAGGCTGGCGGTGAACAGATTGCAATCGCCGGTTTCGTCATTGGGCAGTTGCAGGCCGCCGGTCAGCTTGTGCTTGACGCTGGCCAACGCCGGCTCCACCTCGGCGCAGCCGTCCCGGTCCAGCACCTTGAAATCCACGCCGCATTCCTTGAGCACGGCGATGTCCTTGCTGACGCCGTCCACCTGGGCCTGGCTGCGGAACAGCTGCAGCGTGCCGCCCTGGCGCGCCTCGTAGCCGATGCCGGTTTCGGCGCGCAGCTCTTTCATCTTGTCGCGGCTGTATTCGGCCAGACGCATCATCCGGCTCTTGTTCACCGCGTAAGCGTCTTCATTGCAGTTGGCCAGCATCTTGGCGATCCACTGCAGCTGGTACAGGCTGCCGTCCGGCTTCACCGCCAGCGGCGCGTGACGCTGGAACAGCCATTTGGCCGCCTTCAGCGGAATGCCCGGCGCGGCCCAGGGGGTGGAATATCCGGGGGAAATCTGGCCGGCATTGCCAAAGCTGGTTTCCAAGGCCACGCCTTCCTGGCGCTCCAGCACCGTCACATCGCAGCCCGCCTTGGCCAGATACCAAGCCGTGGACACACCCAGAACACCGCCGCCCAGCACGATCACCTTCATTTTCTCTCTCCGTTTGCAGCACTACATGGCTATAGTGATTTTGCGTAGTATATTAATGAAACACTGGGTTTTTTCACCAAAGTAGCGTCAGACTACAGATTTTTAAACTGCAAACTTTTATATACATAGTGAAAACATGAAGAAAAGTTCAAGCAGCGACAAAGCGCTGGATAAAACCGACCTGAAAATCCTGCGCCTGCTGCAGAAAAACGGCCGCATCTCGATGACGGAACTCTCTGAAAAGGTGGGACTTTCCACCACGCCGTGCACCGAGCGGGTACGCCGCATGGAGCGCGACGGCATCATCGAAGGCTATTACGCCCGCCTCAATCCGCATGCGATGGGCGCGGCGCTGCTGGTGTTCGTGGAGATCAAGCTGGAAGCCAAATCCGGCAATATCTTCGACGCCTTCCGCCGCGAAATCATGCGTATCCCGGAAATCCTGGAATGCCACCTGGTGTCCGGAGAATTCGACTACCTGATCAAGGCGCGCATCCCGGACATGTCGATGTATCGCAAGCTGCTGGGCGACATCCTGCTGCAACTGCCCTCGGCCAAGGAATCCAAGAGCTATGTGGTGATGGAAGAGGTCAAGGAGACGCTGCAACTGCCGCTGGGAGAATAAATTAACCCTTTAAAATCATGCGATTGCACTTGATTTAAATCAAAAAAGGCTTGCATTCCCCTTCCGTCTCAGCCAAACCACAAGCAGCTGTTGCTTGAGTGAAACTACCTAGGCGGGAGATGAGGATGTTCGGCTTCATGAAGGCGGTCGACAAGACCGCGGACGCGGCGCGCCAGGTGCGCCAACTGGAAAGCGTGCTGGACCACGCCGACAATCTGATCATGCTGTGCGACACCAGCCGCGACAACACAATCTTTTACATGAACAAGACCGCGCGCGAGATTCTGGGCCGGCATCGAGAAATGATGAACCAGAAATTCCGCGCCGGCGTTGACGTCAAGAACGCCCACGGCCACAGCATCCACCAATTCCACCGCGACCCGGAGCACAACCGCCGCATCCTGGCCGATCTGGCCAGCCGCAAGATAGACCAGCATATCGCTATGATTCCGGTGGGCGAGGTCATGTTCAAGACCAAGGTGTTTCCAATCTGGGACACCGCCCATCCCGATCAACTGCTGTGCTTCATGGCCAGTTTTCAGGACGTGTCCGCCGAAGTGCGCGCCCAGCAGCTGCAGGATCAAGGCAATCAGCGCCGCGAATTCCTGGAGGTCCGCATCAACGAGTTGTCGGAAAACATGCAGGCGATGAGCGCCACCATCCAGAACGTGGCGGTGCAAACCGCCTCCGCCTCCGAATCCTCCGAGCTGATGCTGGGCGAGGCCAAGAAAAGCATGGCCATCGTCAGCGACACCAACCAGGGCATGCTGCAGGTGGGCGCCATGGTGCGCCAGACCGCGGACAGCCTAGTCTCGCTGGGCCAACGCTCGGAAGCCATCGGCCAGATCGTCAATGTGATCAAGGACATCGCCGACCAGACCAATCTCCTGGCCTTGAACGCGGCGATCGAGGCGGCGCGCGCCGGCGAGATGGGCCGCGGCTTCGCCGTGGTGGCGGACGAGGTGCGCAAGCTGGCCGAGCGCACCACCAAGGCCACCCAGGAAATCGGCGACATGATCCGCGCGATCCAGGGCGAGGTGCAGCAAAACGTGCGCGCCATCGAGCAAGGCCGCGAACAGGTGCAGACCACGGAAAGCGACTTCCAGCGCGCCGAGGGCGCCTTGCAAACCATAGTCGGCGAGATCAACACCATGCGCAATTTCGTGGTGGAAATCGCCAACGCCGCGGAAGAACAGGCCGCCACCTCGCAGGACATCGCCGATAAGCTCAGCGACATCACCCGGCAGGACTGAAGTAAAAACGCTTCACAAGCAAAGGATGGGGCGGAATAATGAAACGCCCCACCCTTCGCTTCGAGGCCAGACATGAGCTTAGCGTCCGTCCAGGCGTTTTTCGCCGCCCGTCAGCTGGACATCCCCATCATAGAGCTGGAAGTCAGCACCGCCACCGTGGCGGAAGCCGCCGCCGCCCACGACGTGGAGCCCGGCCGCATCGCCAAGACCCTGGCCTTCCGCCTGAACGACGGCCGCGACGTGATCCTGGTGGCGCGCGGCGACGCCCGCATCGACAACCGCAAGTTCAAGGACGCCTTTGGCAAGGGCAAGATGCTGCCGCCGGACGAGGTGGAAGCCATCACCGGCCATCCGGTGGGCGGCGTCTGCCCGTTTGGCCTCGCCACCGAGCTGCCCATCTATCTGGACGTGTCGCTGCAAGCCTACGACGAAGTGCTGCCGGCCGCCGGCGCCGTCCACAGCGCGGTGCGGCTATCGCCGCAGCAGCTGCACCACATCACCCAGGCCGACTGGGTGGATGTGTGCCAGGCTTTTGCCTAAGAACCTGTTTACGATCTCCGGAGCAATAGAGCCAGGAAAGCCAAGTGGATG
>NZ_JAYSGF010000066.1:0-14878 GCF_041912965.1 Chromobacterium sp.
CTCGTTTTCGCCTTGTCTCGCCCTTGCTCGCGAGACTTTGAACAGGCTCTTAATCGCCGTGAGCGTGGGGCAGCGGCACGAAGGCGCGCAAGGCGTGTTCCTGGCTGCTGAGTTCCGCCAGCCGCACCCCGTAAACCGCTTCCAGTTTTTCCCGACGCATGATCTCGGAGGTAGGGCCGAAGCCGGCGGAGCGTCCCTCGTTCAGCAGCAGCACGCTGTCGGCGTGGCGCAGCGCCAGGTTCAGGTCGTGCACCACCGCCAGCGCGCCGATATTCAAATCGCGGCAGATGCGGGTCACCTGGGCCAGCAGCGCGTCGGCCATCGCGAAATCCAGCGCGGCGGTGGGTTCGTCCAGCAAGAGATAACGTTCCGTCTCCGTTGAGGCCAGCAGTTGGCACAGCGCGCGCGCCAGGTGGGCGCGCTGCTGTTCGCCGCCGGACAGGGTGTGCGCCTGGCGTTGCGCCAGTTCGGTGGTGCAGGTCAGTTCCATCGCCTGGCGGCAGGCGGCGTCGGCGCGGTCGGCGTCGGCCAGATAGGCGCCGGCCAGGATCAATTCCGCCGTTTTCCAGCCGGAAGGGGTCAAGGGGTTCTGTTCCATCACCGCGCGCTGGCGCGCCAGCTGCGCGGCGGATTGCCCGGCCAACGGCCGGCCGGCCAGTTCCACCGCGCCGGCGTTTGGCCGCCGCAAACCGGCCAGCAGGCTCAGCAAGCTGCTCTTGCCGGCGCCATTGGGGCCCAGCACCATGTTCAATTCGCCCGGGGCGACCTGAAGCGACACCTGTTCCACCAGGTTGCGGCCCTGCACGCTCAGGCCCAGCGCGCGCGCTTCAAGCATGCCATTCCTTTCCATTGCCCTGACGCAGCAGCCACAGGAAGAACGGCGCGCCGATCAGGCTGGTGATCACGCCCACCGGCAGTTCGCTGGGCGCCAGCAGGCTGCGCGCCAGCCAGTCTGAGGCGATGGCCAGCAGCGCGCCCAGCATCGGCGCGATCCACAGCAGCCGGCGCGCGTTGCCGCCCACCAATTGCCTTGCCAGGTGCGGGCCCATCAGGCCGATGAAACCTATCATGCCGCAGGCGGACACCACCAGGCCGGCGGCCAGCGCGGCCAGGATCACCACCTGCCATTCGCGGCGGCGCACTTCGAAGCCCAGGTGGAAGGCGGCGGTTTCGCCCAATTGCAGCGCGTTGAGAAAGCGCCATTGCCGGTGCAGCGCCAGCCAGATCAGCGGCGCGGCAACGCACAGCAGCGCCGCCTGCGGCCAGTCCACGCTGGCGAAGCTGCCCATCAGCCAGAAAATCACCACGCGCAAGGAGCCGTCGGGCAGGGTGGTGATCAGCAGGGTCAGCAGGCTGCCCAGCAAGGAGCTGATGGCGAGACCGCTGAGGATCAGCCGGCTGCCGCCTTGCTGGGTCTGGCCCAATAGGCGGATCAGCAATAAGGAAAACAGGCCGCCGGCGAAGGCGGAGGCGGACACCGCGTAGAGTCCGGCGCCCAGGCTCAGCGCTGCGGCCGCGGCCAGCGCGGCGCCGCTATTGATGCCGATCAGGCCGGGCTCGGCCAGCGGATTGCGAAAGCGCGCCTGCACCGCCGCGCCGGCGCTGGCCAGCAAGGCGCCGGCGCTGGCGCTGGCCAGCAGGCGCGGCAGCCGCAGCTGCCACAGCAATTGCCATTCCAGTTCCGGCAGCGCTTGGCCGGACAGCAGGCGGGATGCATCGATGCCGCTGCCGTGCAGCAGGGAGGCGAGGGAGAGTAGGAGCAAGCTGGCCGCGAGGACCAGCGTCAGCGGGAAGAGGCGCATGGCAGGGAGGGCGGGGAGTGGCCTCCCCGCTGGCGCTCAGCGCAGGCCCAGCACGTCCTGCATGTCGAACAGGCCCTTGGGTTTGCCGGCCAGCCAGCGCGCGGCGCGCACCGCGCCATTGGCGAAGGTGGCGCGGCTGGACGCCTTGTGGCTGATTTCCACGCGTTCGCCTAGGGCGGCGAACAAGGCGGTGTGATCGCCGACCACATCGCCGCCGCGCACGGTGGCGAAGCCTATGGTTTGCGGATCGCGCTCGCCGGTCACGCCTTCACGGCCATAGACCGCGCACTCCTTCAGGTCGCGGCCCAGCGCGTCGGCGATGACTTCGCCCATGCGCAAGGCGGTGCCGGACGGCGCGTCCACCTTGTAGCGGTGGTGCGCTTCGATGATCTCGATGTCGTAGCCTTCGTTCAACACCCGCGCCGCCATGTCCAGCAGCTTGAAGGTGAGGTTGACGCCGATGCTGAAATTGGACGCGAACACGATGCCGATCTTGTCGCCGGCGGCGCGGATCGCGGCCTTGCCGGCTTCGTCGAAACCGGTGGTGCCGATGATCATCTGCACGCCGCGCTCGGCGCAGGCGGCCAGGTGTTGCAGCGTGCCTTCCGGGCGGGTGAAATCGATGACGGCGTCGGCGCCTTCCAGCGCCTGGGCGAAGTCGGTGCTGATCTTGACCCCGGTCTGCTGGCCGATGAACAGGCCGGCGTCCTGGCCGATGAATTCCGAACCGGCACGCTCAACGGCGGCGTGCAGCGCCACGCCGGGCGTGCCCAGCGCCGCTTCGATCAGGGTCTTGCCCATGCGGCCGCCGGCGCCGACGATGACCAGCTTCAAGTCGCTCATGGCTTGACTTCCTGGGCCGGAGCGGAGGCTGCCAGCGCCGGGCGCTCGGCCGGCTGCGCCTGGCCTTCCACCCGTTCCAGCACGTCGCCATTGAAGTACACTGTCAGCAGACGGTTGCTTTCCTTGTCCAGCCTGCCCTGTTTGACATCGCGGTAGGAGTAGTCCCAGCGGTTGGCGTGGAAGGGGTCGGCCAGCAGCGGCGAACCCAGCAGGAAGCGTACTTGCGAGCGGGTCATGCCCGGCTTGAGTTTGGCAACGGCATCCTCTGTGACATAATTGCCCTGCTGGATTTCCATCTTGTGCGGGCTGAGCCAGTTCAGGGGATTCATCGAACTGCAGCCGGAGAGGGCAATGACGGCGGCAAAAATCAGGGCGCGCATGATACTCCGTGACCGAATAGTTATGAGGCTGTAATTAGGCAAAGCCGTGAAAAGGCTTTATCATGATCTGAAATCGACCCACTTTATATCACGATGAGCAAAGCCAGTCACCTTAAAGATATCGGCCTCAAGGCCACCGGCCCGCGTCTGAAAATCCTCGATTTGTTCGAAGAGGAGAACGCTGGCCACATGTCGGCGGAAGATGTCTACCGCAAGCTGCTTGCGGAGAATATCGACATCGGCCTTGCCACCATCTACCGCGTGCTGACCCAGTTCGAGCAGGCGGGCATCTTGGTGCGCCACCATTTCGAAACCGGCAAGGCGGTGTACGAGCTGAACCAGGGCGGCCATCATGATCATATGGTGTGCGTCAGCTGCGGCAAGGTGGTCGAGTTCTTCGACCCCGAGATCGAGGCGTTGCAGGACCGCATCGCCGAGCAGCACGGTTTCCGCATCGTCGATCACGCGCTGTATATGTACGGCGAGTGCCCGGACTGCCTCAACGCCAAGAAGGCATGATCCCCTGGCTCGGTCCTGAGCTGGTCTTCCCTCCGACGCGGCTGGCTCTGCGCGAACCCAACGGTTTGCTGGCCGCCGGAGGCGATCTGTCCCCGCAGCGCATTCTGGCTGCCTACTCCCAAGGCATTTTTCCCTGGTTTTCCGAAGGCGAGCCCATTCTGTGGTGGTCGCCGGCGCCGCGCATGGTGCTGTGCCCGGCCGAGCTCAAGGTCAGCCGTTCCATGGACAAGGTGCTGCGCAATCAGCGCTATCAAATCCGCGTCGACACCGCCTTCCGCGAGGTGATGGCCGCCTGCGCCGAGCCGCGCGGCCAGCAGCAGGGCACTTGGATTGTGCCGGAAATGGTGGAAGCGTATTGCCGGCTGCATCAGCTGGGTTATGCTCATTCCTTCGAAACCTGGGTCGACGGCGAACTGGTCGGCGGCCTGTACGGCATCGGCCTGGGCTTGATGTTCTATGGCGAATCCATGTTCTCCCGCCGCAGCAACGCCTCCAAGCTGGCCTTCATCCACATGGTGCGTCACTTGCAGGAGCAGGGGGTGACGATGATAGATTGCCAGATGCACACCCGCCATTTGCAGAGCCTGGGCGCCAAGTTGGTTTCGCGTCAGACATTTCTTGCTACTCTAAAAGAGAATGCCCGACGGGCGCAGCCCGCCGCGATGTGGAACTACCGGTATAGCCATGAGCCATCGTGATCCCGGCCCGACTGTGGCCATCCATTTCTATGCCACCGCGCCCTATCCGTGCAGCTATCTGGCGGGGCGGCAGGCGCGCTCCCAGGTGGCGATCCCGGCCGAGGCGATCGATGGCGAGGTGTATAGCCAGCTGGTGAAGCTGGGCTTCCGCCGCAGCGGTCTGTACACCTACCGGCCATATTGCGATAGCTGCCAGGCCTGTGTGCCGGTGCGCATTCCGGTGGAGCGTTTCACGCCGGGACGCACTCAGCGCAAGGTGGCGCGCCGGCTGGAAGCGATGCAGGTGCGCTTGCTGCCGCTGGAGTTCGACGCCGAGCACTATGCGCTGTACCGCTGGTATCAGCAGTCGCGCCACGCCGGCGGTGGCATGTCCGACGACGATCCGCAGCAGTATTCGGAATTCATCCTGAAGAGCGGGGTGGATAGCATGTTGGCGGAGTTCCGCCTGGACGGCGAATTGAAGATGGTCAGCCTGATCGACCGCCTGGCCGACGGCCTGTCCGCGGTGTACACCTTTTATGATCCGGACGACGCCAAGTCCAGCCTAGGGGTGTTCAATGTGCTGTGGCAGGCGGAGCTGACGCAGCGGCTGGGCCTGCCTTATCTCTATCTGGGCTACTGGATACGCGAATGCCAGAAAATGTCCTACAAGGCGATGTACCAGCCCTTGCAGGCCTTGATGGATGGGCGCTGGGTGGAGCTGGCCAGGCCGCGGGAGGAGTAAGCGGGCAATGAAAAAGGCCGGGGTGACCCGGCCTTTTTAACTTGGGCTGCCGCTTGGCTTAGAACGGCACCACGCGGTCGTTGCCGCCGCCGGTCAGCACGCGCACGCGCTGGTTGGCGGAGAACGGAATGTCGGCTTCTTGCACGATGGAGATCATGCGGCCGGAGCCGTCCAGCTTGACGGTGATTTCCAGCGCGTTCTTGGTCAGCCCGCGTTGAGCGGCCTGAGCGCCGAAGCCGCCGGCCAGCGCGCCGACGATGCCGCCGGCGATCTGGCCCTTGCCGCCGCCGATATTGCTGCCGGCCAGGCCGCCCAGCGCGGCGCCGCCCAGGGTCAGCAGTTCATTGTTGCTGCCTTCCATTTTCACGTTCTGCACCGAAACCACGGTGCCCAGCTGCACGGTCTGCGCCTGGCGCATCTGGCCCTTGGAGTAGACGGCGGCGGAGTCGGAGGTGGCGCAGCCGGTGAGAATGCCCGCGCCCAGCAGGGCGGCCACGGAAAGGCGGATCAGTTTGGTGTTCATATTAGAGAGTCCCATATTGTTCAGCGAGCCGACCGGCTCTTGCTCGCCCCAGCTTGCGCTCGGGCCGCATGGAGGCGGTCTTATTGTTTGGCGCGGATGGCGTTGGCGCATTCCGCTACCAGGGCCGGGCCTCGGTAGATCAGGCCGCTATAGACTTGCACCAGGCTGGCGCCGGCCTCTAGTTTTTCCACGGCATCCTGTCCAGACAGGATGCCGCCAACTCCTATGATAGGCAGGGCGCCGTCAAGTTCCTTGGCTAATTTGCGAATAACTGTTGTCGAACGCTGCTTGACCGGCGCGCCGGACAGGCCTCCGGCCTGTTCCGCCAGCGGATGGCCGGCCACTTCCGCGCGCGACAGCGTGGTATTGGTGGCGATGACGCCGTCGATGCGGTGCTCGGTCAGCAGGCGGGCGATGGCGGCGATCTGCTCGTCGTCCAGGTCCGGCGCGATCTTCAGCGCCAGCGGCACGTGGCGGCCGTGCTTGTCCGCCAGCGCCTGCTGTCTGTGCTTCAGCTGCGCCAGCAGGCGGCCCAGTTCGTCGCCTTCCTGCAATTGCCGCAGGTTCTTGGTATTGGGCGAGGAGATATTGACGGTGACATAGCTGGCGTAGGCGTAAACCTTGTCCAGGCAGGCTAGGTAGTCGTCGGCGGCGTTCTCGATCGGGGTGGTGGCGTTCTTGCCGATATTGATGCCGAGCACGCCCTGGAATTTGCAGCGGCGCACATTGTCCAGCAGCGTGTCCACGCCCAGATTGTTGAAGCCCATGCGGTTGATGATGGCTTGATGCTCCGGCAGGCGGAACAGCCGCGGCTTGGGGTTGCCGGCTTGCGGGCGCGGCGTGACGGTGCCGATTTCGATGAAGCCGAAGCCCAGCGCGGCCAGCGCGTCGATATGCGCTCCATTCTTGTCCAGCCCGGCGGCGAGTCCCACCGCGTTGGGGAAGGTCAGGCCCATGACTTGCACCGGCTTGCGCGCGGCGCCGTGGCAGGCCAGCGTGCTCAGGCGCAGCTTGTGCGCCTGGTCCAGCATCGCCAGCGTCTGTTCGTGGGCGGTCTCTGCGTCAAAGCGGAACAGCAGCGGGCGCAGAAGCGAATAGAGCATCGTGTTTCTCCAGGCAGCAAAATGCCCGGCATTATAACCGGGCATGGGCGGGGCGGTTTAAAGAATCTGGCAGGCGTCGTCGAAGTCGAAGCGCGGCGAGCGCGGGTAGAGCTTGTCGGCGGCGCCGTAGCCCAGGTTGACCAGGAAGTTGGACTTGAAGCGGCCGTCCGGGAAGAAGGCCTGGTCCACCGCGGCGTTGTCGAAGCCGGACATCGGGCCGCAGTCCAGCCCCAGCGAACGCGCGGCCAGGATCAGGTAGCCGCCTTGCAGGCTGCTATTGCGCGCGGCGGTGGCCTGGATCGCGGCTTCATTGCCCTCGAACCAGCTTCTGGCGTCGGCGTGCGGATAGAGCTTGGCCAGGTGTTCGTAGAAGCGCATGTCCTGGGCCACGATCACGCAGACCGGCGCGGCCATGGTTTTTTCGACATTGCCTTCGGCCAGGCAGGGCTTGAGCTTGGCCTTGGCGGCGTCGCTCTGCACGAAGATGAAGCGCGCCGGCGAGCAGTTGGCGCTGGTGGGCGCCATCTTCAGCAGGTCGAACAGCTGGTGCAGGATTTCGGCGC
Source organism: Chromobacterium sp. (assembly GCF_041912965.1). NCBI lineage: Bacteria > Pseudomonadati > Pseudomonadota > Betaproteobacteria > Neisseriales > Chromobacteriaceae > Chromobacterium > Chromobacterium sp. The sequence continues at coordinate 7,156 of NZ_JAYSGF010000066.1, forward strand.
TGACCGGGCGGTCTTGCCAGTGGCTGTGGGTGCGGGCGTTGAGGAACAGCTGTTCCAGCGCGGAGTGATGAATCGGGGTGCTCATATCGTGCTCCTCTCGAGGGGTGTTAGCGGCCATTGGCCAGTGATGCGTCTTGTGGCGATAGCACTTCGGCGTCGCTCAGCCCGCTTGCCAGCACGGTGATGGCGACACGGCGATTGCTGGCGCGGCCGTCGGCGGTGGCGTTGTCGCCCACCGGCAGGTTGGAGCCACGGCCCACCGCCACCAGCCGTTCCGGCTTGATGCCGTTTTCCTGGAACAGGCGCACCACGCTGCCGGCGCGCGAAGCGGACAGTTCCCAGTTGGACGGGAAGTAGGAATTGCGGATGGGCACGGTGTCGGTGAAGCCTTCCACCCTGATCGGGTTGTCCACCTTGGCCAGCTGCAGCGCCATATTGGCCATCAGCAGCCGCGATTGATCGTTGGGTTGTGCCTGACCGGTGGGAAACAGCGCGGTGTCGCGGATGTCTATGGTGACGCCCTTGCTGCTGTGGGTGATGGTGACCTGTCCGCTCTGGACCAGCGGGTCCATCACCTTGGCCAGGTCCTGGGTCAGTTGACCCAGGCGGGCGTTTTCATCGCCCTGGCCGCCGCCGGGCTTGCTTTTGCTTCCGGCCGGCTCTCCCTTGACCGCCTTGGCGATGGGCTTGGTCTCGGGGATCTCTATCATGGTGTTGGCCCCGCCGCTGGGCGGGGTGGTGTTGATATTGATGGTGGAGCCAGAGCGGAAGGCATCGACGATGGCGGAGGACAGTACGCGGTATTTGCCCTCGTTGACCGAGGAGATCGCGTACATCACCACGAAGAAGGCGAACAGCAGGGTGATGAAGTCGGCGTAGGAAACCAGCCAACGTTCATGGTTCTCGTGTTCTTCTTCCTGCCGTTTTCTTCTGCGCGCCATGGTGTGCCTTGCCGGGTGGTCAGAACAGCTTGGTGTCGAACAGGCTCTTCACGCCGCCGGCGAATTCCACGCCGATCTTGCGCGCCACTCGGCTGGACAGATCGTCCTGCTGAGTATAGTCCACGGTTTTCTCGGCCTTGATCACGTCGCGCGCCACCGAGCGAACCGTGCCCAGGCCATCGGCCAGGCCCAGCGGAATGCTCTTTTCGCCCAGCCAGACCATGCCGGAGAACAGTTGCGGGTCATTGGCCAGGCGTTGGCCGCGGCCGGCCTTGACCGCCGTGATGAACTGGGCGTGGATGTCGTCCAGCAATTGCTGGCGGATGGCTTCCTGCTTGGGATTGACCGGGGAGAAGGGATCGCCCATCGCCTTGTTCTCGCCGGAGGTGCGCAGGCGGCGGTCCACGCCCAGTTTTTCCATCGCGGCGGTGAAGCCGAAGCCGTCGGACAACACGCCGATGGAGCCAACGATGCTGGCCTTGTCGACGAAGATCTTGTCGGCGGCGGCGGCGATGTAATAGCAGCCGGACGCGCATACCTCGTTGACCACCACGTAGACCGGGATGGACGGGTGCAGCTTCTTCTGGCGGCGGATTTCGTCATAGGCCATGCCGGAGAGCACCGGGCTGCCGCCGGGGCTGTTGGCGTCGATGATGATGCCCTTGGTGCTCTTGTCGCCGTAGGCGTCGGCGAGCGCCTGGCTCAGTTTATTGGCGGTGTCGCTCTGGCTGTCGATCACGCCTTCCAGTGTGATGACGGCGCTGTGGCCGGCGCCGGTGAGGCCGGCGGCGGCCTTGTCCTCGTTGCGCATGAACAGGCTGAACAGGATGAAGCCGATGATGATCAGCCAGATCATGCGGAAGAAAATTTTCCATTGCCGCGCGCGGCGTTGTTCCACCAGCGCGGCGCTGGCCAGTTTTTCCAGCAGTTGGCGCTCCCAATGATTGGAGTTGTCGCTCATTATGTGGTGCTCCCTTGGTAATCCCTGGAGTCTAGCAAAGATCAGGGTGCCGGGACATTGATGTAAATGCCGTCGTCCTGTTCGGTGACCGGCACTGGGATCAGGCGCTGGCCGCGGCAGGGGCCGGACACGCAGTAGCCGGTGTGCGCTTCGTAGCAGGCGCCGTGCATGCTGCACACCAGATAGTGGCCGCTGAGGTCGAATACTTCGCCGTCGCGCAGGTCCAGTTCCACCGGGATGTGGCGGCAGGCGTTGACATAGGCGTAGACCTGGCCGCGGTAGCGCACGGCGAAGGCGGATAGCGGCGGCGCGCCATCCGCCTGTTCGATTTCAAAGCGCCAGGCGCGGCCGCCGTTTTGCAGGTCGGCGGAGGCGCAGATCAGCCTAGCCTGGGCAGCAGCCATGCGCTCAGCTCGGCGTAGGAATGGAATAGCGCCAGCGGCTGGCAGCTTTCCAGGCGCTCGCTGTCGTGAGCGCCAAAGCTGACGCCCACGCCATGGCAGCCGGCGTTGTTGGCCATCAGCAGGTCATGACTGGTATCGCCTATCATCAGCGTGCGGCACGGGTCCGCGCCCAGCACCTCGGTCAGCGACAGCAGCATGTCCGGGTGCGGCTTGGAATGGCACTCGTCCACGGTGCGGGAGGCGTGGAACAGCGGACCAAGCCCGGTTCGCTCCAGCAGGCGGTTGAGGCCGGCGCGGCTGTTGCCGGTGGCCACCGCCAGGAAAACGCCGCTGGCGGCGATGGCGTTCAGGCAGTCCTCGGCGCCGTCGAACAGCGTCACCTGATGCTGATTGGCGTGATAGTGATGGCGGAAGGCTTCGGTCAGTCGCGGCAGTTGCTCGGCGTCGGCGGCCGGGCAGGCCTGTTGCAGCGCTTCGGCCAGCCGCAGGCCGATGACGTGGCTGGCCTGCTCGCGGCTGGGGATGGGGAGCGCGAGATCGGCGCAAGCCTGCTGGATGGACTGGCTGATATGGGCGGTGGAGTCCATCAAGGTGCCGTCCCAGTCGAACACGACCAGATCGAAGCGAGTGTTCATCTCAAGACCTCAGGCTTTTCAGGAAGCGCTCCAGTTCCGCCGGCAGCGGCGCTTCCAGTTTCAACGGCTCGCCGGTCAGCGGGTGGGGTAGGGACAGGCTGCGCGCGTGCAGGAACATGCGCTTCAGTCCGCGCTTGGCCAGTTCCTTGTTCAGCGCGAAGTCGCCGTATTTCTCGTCGCCGGCGATCGCGCAGCCGTTGGCCTGCATATGCACGCGGATCTGGTGGGTGCGGCCGGTGCGCAGGTGCGCTTCCACCAGCGTGAATTCCGCAAAGCGCTCCTTGACCGCGAAATTGGTGTGCGCGTACTGGCCGTTGTCGGCGTCGCTGACCCGCACGCGGCGCTCGCCGTCCGCGGTGTGGAACTTGAACAGCGGCAGTTTGACCTGGCGCGCGTCGTCCGGCCACTGGCCTATGCCCAGCGCCAGATAGCGCTTGTCCGGCACATTGGCGCGCATCATGTCGTGCAGCTTGGTCAGCGCCGAGCGCTTCTTGGCCAGCATCAGCAGGCCCGAGGTTTCGCGGTCCAGCCGGTGCACCAGTTCCAGGTAGCGCCAGTCCGGATGCGCTTGGCGCAGCTGTTCGATCACGCCGAAGGACACGCCGCTGCCGCCGTGCACCGCCACGCCGGCCGGCTTGTCTATCACCAGCAGCGCATTGTCTTCGTACACCACCGGGAAGGTGGCGGCCGGCACGTTCTTCTCCGCGCGCTCGGCGACGCGTATCGGCGGGATGCGCAGTTCGTCGCCGGCCTGTACCCGGTAGGCGGCGTCAATGCGGCCCTTGTTCACGCGCACTTCGCCGGAGCGCAGAATGCGGTAGATATGGCTTTTGGGCACGCCTTTGAGCAGGCGCACCAGGTAGTTGTCTATGCGTTGGCCGGCGTCGCTGTCGTCCACTTGGACGAAGGAGACGGAATCTTTGCGAATGTCTGTCATATTGCTTATACTTCTGGCGCTGTCCTCATGGTGTGTTGCACCGGGATGACGGCAAAATGTCAAGCCAAGGTCACGGCATGTTGCGTGGCGCTGCTGCATGAAGTCGGAGTCGGCCGGCAGGGATTTACAGACCCTGACCTGATGCCGCCGCGACATTTGCAGCCAAGGTTAACTCGCTCACCGAAAAGCAGCGATGGTAATGCATTTGTACGCATAACGCACTCACGAGTATTCCATTTCCTGATGCTAAGCCAGTCAGGAAATTTTGCAGCGAAGTTTGACCCGGCATGCTAGCCCCCCTGTACTGTATGTCCTGCCCTCGAGGTAGGCCGGTGATCCCGGAGCGCCAATTGCGCACATGAGTCAGGTCTGCGTGTGATCGATTTTCAGGAAGTAGGCTTGTCAAAACTGTTTTTTTCGATCTTTACATCGACACTTCTTTCGGAAAGCGCCCATCAATAGTCACTGGGCCGTCAAATACTGGCTGCATCCCTTGCGTGAGTGCTGCGCAAGGAATGTAAATGAAACGCATGTTGTTCAACGCAACGCAGGCCGAAGAGCTTCGCGTTGCTATTGTCGATGGGCAAAAGCTCGTCGACCTCGATATCGAGACCGTAGGCAAGGAACAGCGCAAGGGGAATATCTATAAGGGTGTGATTACCCGTATCGAGCCCTCCCTTGAGGCTTGTTTCGTCGATTACGGCACCGAACGCCACGGCTTCCTGCCGTTCAAAGAGGTCTCCCGCTCCTATTTCCAGGGCTATGACGGCGGCCGCCCGCGCATTCAGGATGTGCTGCGCGAAGGCATGGAAGTCATCGTCCAGGTGGAAAAAGACGAGCGCGGCAACAAGGGCGCGGCGCTGACCACCTATATCAGCCTGGCCGGTCGTTATCTGGTGCTGATGCCCAACAACCCGCGCGGCGGCGGCGTGTCGCGTCGCATCGAGGGCGAGGAGCGTCAGGAGCTGAAGGATCTGCTGTCGCAGCTGGAAGTGCCGCACGGCATGAGCCTGATCGCTCGCACCGCCGGCATCGGCCGCAATCTGGAAGAGCTGCAGTGGGATCTGGGTTACCTGATGCAACTGTGGCGCGCGATTGAAGGCGCCGCCGGCGCTCAGAACGCGCCGTTCCTGATTCTGCAGGAAGGCAGCCTGGTGATTCGCGCCATTCGCGATTATTTCCATCCGGACATCGGCGAAGTGCTGATCGACACCGAGGAAATCTACGACCAGGCCCGTCAGTTCATGAGCCATGTGATGCCCAACATGCTGTCGCGTGTGAAGCTGTACAAGGATCATGTGCCGCTGTTCTCCCGTTTCCAGATCGAACACCAGATCGAAACCGCCTTCGCCCGCAGCGTGCAGCTGCCGTCCGGCGGCGCCATCGTGATCGATCACACCGAAGCGTTGGTTTCCATCGACGTCAACTCCGCGCGCGCCACCAAGGGCGCCGACATCGAGGAAACCGCCGTCAAGACCAACCTGGAGGCGGCCGAGGAAATCGCCCGTCAGCTGCGCTTGCGCGACCTGGGCGGCTTGGTGGTGATCGACTTCATCGACATGGAAAGCGCCAAGAATCAGCGCGACGTGGAAAACCGCCTGCGCGACGTGCTCAAGCATGACCGCGCTCGCGTGCAGATGGGCAAGCTGTCCCGTTTCGGCCTGCTGGAATTGTCGCGTCAGCGTCTGCAGCCCAGCCTGGGCGAAACCAGCCACGAAACCTGCCCGCGCTGTCACGGCATCGGATTCATCCGCGGCACCGAATCCTCCGCGCTGCACATCCTGCGCATCATCCAGGAAGAGGCGATGAAGGAAAACACCGGCGCGGTTCACGCGCAGGTGCCGGTGGACGTGGCCACCTTCCTGCTCAACGAAAAGCGTTCCGAGATCCATTCGATCGAAGAGCGTCTGGACGTGGACGTGGTGCTGATTCCGAACATCCATCTGGAAACCCCGCATTACAAGATCGTTCGCGTGCGTCACGACGATCTGGCCGAAGCCGGCGAAGCGCCGAGCTACAAGCGCGTGGAAGTGCAGGAAGAAGACGTGATCACCAACTTCGGCCATGAAAAGCCGAAGCTGGAACGCCAGGAAGCCGCGGTGAAAGGTATTACGCCGCAGCAGCCGGCGCCGTCGGTGGAGGCCAAGGTGGCCGCGCCGGAACCGAGCTTGTTCGGCAAGCTGGGTTCCTGGATCAAGAGCCTGTTCGCCGAGCCGGAAGCGGTGGCTCAGCCGGTGGAGAAGAAAAAGCCGGCGGCTCAGTCGCAGCAGCGCGGCAACCGCCAGCGCAATGGCGAACGTCGTCCGGGTGGTCAGGCGCGTCGCGAGCATGAGCAGCGTCGCCAGGGTTCGGACGAGGCCAAGCCGCGCCGCCCCGAGCGCGCCGAGCGTCAGGACGGCGAGCGTCAGGAACGCCAGGAGCGTCCGGAGCGCAAGGAGCAGCCGCAGCGCGAAGAGCGCCAGGAGCGTGGCGAGCAGCCGCGCAATGGCCGCCGCCGCGAGCGCGATAATGGCCGTGAGGGCCGTGAAGTTCGCGAGGCCCGTGAACTGAAGGACGCGCCGCGTCAGCAGCAGCCGCGCGAAGAAGCGCCGCAGGAACGTCCGGAGAAGCTGGAAAAGTCGGAGCGCCAGCAGCAGGAGCCGCGTCGTCGCCCGGTGCCGCAAGTGGAAGAGCCGGCCTTGGAGCAGGGCAAGCCGCTTGAGGAAGTGCGCGCCGATGCCGACGCCGAGCAGCAGGAGCGCAATGAGCGCCGTCGTCGTCGCAGCCGTCGTGACCGTCGTCGCGATGAGCCGGCGGCTCAAGAAGGCGCGGCCGAGGCTGGTGTCGTGGAAGCGGGTGTCGCCGAAGCCGCTGTGCCGGCCGTGGCCGCGCTTGCCGTGACGGCCGCCGTGGTTGCGGTGGAAGAAGCCGCGCCGGAAGCACCGGCCGAGGTGGTGGAGCCGGTCGTGGCCGCGCCGCTGGAAGCGGTGGCGGAAGCGCCTGCCGAAGCCAAGGTTGAAGCGCCGGCATTTGCCGTCGAGCCGCCCCCGGCTGTTGCCGAAGCACAGCCTGAGGTGGCCGCTGTTGTTGTCGAGCCGCAGCAGGAAGTGGCGGCTGAGGCGGTACAGGAGCAGCCGCTGGTCGAGAGCGTGGTCGAAGCCGAGCCGGTGGCGCAGTCTGTGTCCGAGCCGATGCTGGCGGTTGTGTCCGAGCCGCAGCCGGTGGTGGAAGAAGCCGCCGTCGAAGCGCCGGCCGTGGAACCGGCTCCGGTTCAGGTCGAAGCCAAGCCGGTGCAGCTTGAAACCCGCGCCGAGCCGGCGGATCTGGGCGGTCTGGTGATGATATCCACCAAGGCCGTGGCCGAAGTGCCGGTGGCGCAAGAGCCGGCATTGCAGCAAGGTCCGCGTCGCCGCGATGTTACGCGTCAGGCTCAGCAGGATGCGGCTCCGGCTGCGCTGGTGCAGGTGGAAACGCGCAATCCGTGATTGCGCTAATGTCTGGGGCGCGAAGTTTTCGCGCCCCAGGCGTTGACGCTTTTTTGGTGCTGGGGTAATATACCCCTCTCTCGCAAGAGATGTTCCCTGATAGCTCAGTTGGTAGAGCGACGGACTGTTAATCCGCAGGTCGCAGGTTCGAGCCCTGCTCGGGGAGCCAAGATTCGAAGGCCACGCATCGCGTGGCCTTTTTGCATTTCCTTTTCGCGCGCACGCGCATCGCCGGCGGGACCGGCGTCCTTTTCGCTCTCATCTAGGCTGGCTCGGCTTGCGGGGTCGAGGGCGGGCTCTAAGAACCTGTTTACGATCTGCTGCGAGTCGGCGATACGGCGTTGAAACCGAGCTCAAAATGCTCATGTACCACCTGTACAT
>NZ_JAYSGF010000067.1:0-14649 GCF_041912965.1 Chromobacterium sp.
CTTCGAAGGCAGAGCCGTCAGATTTACAGTCTGATCCCTTTGACCGCTCGGGAACCCCTCCAGAGAGAGGCGCATAATATAGCTCCTCGGCGCCGGCGTCAATCCTCCGCGCGCCATCGCCTGTCCTGGCCACCGCCGCCGCGCCTGCGGATTTGGCAAATCTGCGCGCGCCGACGCGCAGCCTCGCCAAGAAATCCAGCCTTGCCATTGGCATGATCTCCGCCATCAGGGACTCGCCCTGACCACTGGAGACAACAATGCCCAAGCTCCCTCTCGCCGCGCTATGCCTGAGCCTCGCCGCCGCCTTGCTCGCGCAGCCGGCGCTGGCCGCGCCCAAAGCGCAGAAAGTGCCGCACCAGGCCCAGGCGCAAGCGCGCCCGAAACAGGCGCCGCCGCCGCGGCAATGGCAGCAACGTCCGCCAAGCGACGCGCAATCCCGCTACCGGCTGCCCGACGCCAAGACCGTGATCGGCAAGCCCAAAAGCAAATTGATTGCCCACGCCGCCACCGCCCAATGCCAGGACATGAAGGTCATGGCCGGCTACAGCGGCGCGGCGCTGGCCAACTACCTGGTGGGCCTGCCCGACTACACCTGCACCTACGGCCTGTTCTCGCTGGACAGCAAGCTGGCCGCCACCCTCTACAGCCCGGCCAACCTCAACGCCGTCGCCGGACGCTTCGCCCAGGAAGCAGCCGCCTACAACGCCGGCTCCATGGCCCTGGTCAACCTCACCCTCTATCTGCGCGCCGGCTACTACCTGGCCAGCGGCGGCACCCTGCCGGCGCTGGACGCCAATCTGCAAACCGTGCTGCGCCCCGGCATCAAGCGGCTGGCCGATGGCAGCGCGCTGTTCGCCGCCAACGCCCAGGCGCCCACCACCGCCGGCGAAGTGATGAAGCTGATCACCAATATGGCGGACGAGGCCTACTACCTGCCCAGCATGCGCGCCATCGTGCAGCGCTACACCAATGACGCCACCCAGCCCAACGCCGCCCAAGCGCTGCGCGAAACCACCGCCAGCCAGGGCTTCACCGGCGCGCTGACCGTGTTCTTCTACGCCCACGGCCGCGCCAACGCCGCGCCGCTGCTGCAGAACGACGGCAGCTATTCGGCGGCGCTGACCCGCTTCGCGCAAGCCAACAAGGCCGCCCTGCTCGGCACCGAGAGCGCCTTCCAGCTGGGCGACGCCACTCGCGAAGGGCTGCGCTTCATGCAATACCCGGCGCTGAAACCGGCGATCAAGCCGCAGGCGCAAGCCATCCTGGCCGCCAGCAGCATGAGCGGCAACGACAATGAACTGTGGCTGGCCGCCGCCGAAGCGGTGAAGTATTACGACGCCGCCAGCTGCGCCGACTACGGCACTTGCAACTTCGAAACCCGGCTCGCCGACGCCATCCTGGTCAACCGCTACACCTGCAGCGCCAGCATCCGCATCCGCGCCCAGGAAATGAGCCAGGAACAACTGCAAAACTCCTGCGCGCTGCTGCAAAAAGAAGAGTCCTACTTCCACCAGATGCTGCAAACCCGCAAACAGCCGGTGGCCAACGACAACAACACCTCGCTGGAAGTGGTGGTGTTCGACGATTACAACAACTACGCCAAGTACGCGTCGGTGATCTACGGCATCAGCACCGACAACGGCGGCATGTATCTGGAAGGCGATCCGGCCGCGGCCGGCAACCAGGCGCGCTTCATCGCCCACGAAGCCTCCTGGCTGCGCCCAACCTTCAAGATCTGGAACCTGGAGCACGAATACATCCACTACCTGGACGGCCGCTTCGACATGTACGGCGACTTCGGCGCCAGCACCCGCCAGCCCACGGTGTGGTGGATAGAAGGCCTGGCCGAATACCTGTCGCTGGGCAATGGCAACCAGCCGGCGATAGACGCCGCCCGCAGCGGCAACTACGCGCTGAGCCAGATCTTCGGCAACACCTACGACATGCCGGACTACGTGACCCGCGCCTATCGTTGGGGCTATATGGCCACCCGCTTCATGATGGAGCGCCACCGCGCCGATGTGGACGGTTTCCTCACCCGCTTCCGCAGCGGCGATTACAACGGCTACATGGACCAGATGCGCCTGATAGGCAAGCGCTACGACGCCGAGTTCGCCAGCTGGGCGCAAAGCGCCACCACCGCCGGCCAGCCGCCGCTGCCGTCCGAGCCCGGCCTGCCGCCGTGCAAGGAAACCTCGCCCAACTACCTGGGCAAAAACTGCGCCATCGGCGGCCTTTCCGCCTCCACCTCCGGCGCGGCCTACGCCGCCATCCTGCTGCCGGCCGGCGCGCGCAACCTCAAGCTGTGGACCAGCGGCGGCAGCGGCGACGTCGATCTCTACGTGGCGCTGGACCGCTACCCGACGCCGGCCAGCTACGACTACGCCTCGGCCGGCGCCGGCAACGAGGAAAGCGTCAGCATCGCCGCGCCGCAGACCGGCCGCTGGTACTACCTGACGCTGCAGGCGCGACAGGCGTTCGCCAATGTCAGCGTCAGCGCCAGCTACGATTAAGACCCGTTAACAAAACCCCTGATCCTGAGCTGCGCCTCCCTGTCGTGCCACGGGTACTGCCAGCGGCGGCGCGCCTTGGATCAGGTTCTCTGCTTGGTTTTGTTCGCGGTTCTAAACGTTCACCCGCAAGCGCCAGTCCTTGAACCGGCCCAACGCGCCCATGCCTTCCGCCGCGGCTCCCGTCGCGGCGGACTTGCAAAATGCATGAAAGTAATGCATTTTATTTTCAAGAAATGCCAATTGAATGACAGGAAGATTGATTAGATAGACAAACCCACCGCCGGCCCGCCGGCGCCGCTCAAGGACAAGCGCCGCGTCCATGCAGCTTCTTCATCCCTACATCGTCAGCGACCTCAACGCCATGCGCTCCATGGCGTCGCTGTTCGATCCGCTTCCCGATGTGGTCTTCTCGGTCAAGGACCTGCAATCCCGCTACCTGGCGTTGAGCGAGGGCTGCGTCGGCCGCTGCGCCTTGCGCAACAAATGGCAGGCGGAAGGCATGACCGCGCATGAGCTGTTTCCCAGCGCCATGGCCAACCGCTACCGCGATCAGGACCGGCAAGTGTTCGCCGAGTCCCAGCCCATGCGCAACCGGCTGGACCTCACCGTCTACCACGACCGCGCGCCCGGCTGGTGCCTGACCAACAAACAATCGCTGCACCACCCGGACGGGCGGCTGATGGGCTTGGTCTGCATCTCCAAGGACCTGACCGAGCTGACGCGGGAACGGCTGCTGGACGAGCGCTTCGCCGCCTGCGTCGATCACATCCAGACCCAATACCATCGCCCGCTGCGGCTGGAAGAACTGTGCGAATTGTCCGGCCTCAGCATCGGCCAGCTGGACCGGCGCATGAAGCGGGTATTCCAGGCCAGCGTCGGCGAATTCATCCGCCGCACCCGCATGGAAGCCGCCAGCCACGCCATCCAGCACAGCGGCCAGCCGCTGGCCGACATCGCCGCCAGCTGCGGCTTTTCCGACCAAAGCGCGCTGACCCGGCTATGCCGACAAATGCTGGGCCTCAGCCCGCGCCAGCTGCGGCTGCGCGCCTCGTCCCAACGGCGCTAGCCCGCGCGCCAGGCCGCCACCGTCGCCACGCTCAACCAGGCCGCGCGCAGAATGCGCTCGCAATCGGCGAACGGCGCCTTGCCGCCGTCCAGCATGCCGTACATGCCCTCGAACAAACGCACCAGGAATTCGGTGGCGATGCGCACATCGGTCTCAGGCGGCAGCTCGCCCTGGGCAATCGCGCGCCGCAGCTGGCGGCGCACATAATGCAGGGTGGCGCGGTCCATCAGCTCGCGGCGGCGCAGAATGCCGCGGTTCTCCCGGTTGCGCTCGCACTTGTGATACAGAAACTCCGTCACCCGCTGCGCCGGCCCCGGCTCGTGAAACTGGCGCAGATAATACATGCCCACCGCCACCAGGGTGTCGCCCGCCGACGCCTGCTCCGCCGGGAAACGCAGCGCGTCCAGTTCGAACACGCGGTCCACCATCGCCCGGCACACCTCCATCTTGTTGTCGTAATGGCCGTAGACCGCGCCGCGCGACACCCCGGCCTCGTCGGCGATCTGCGCCATGGTGGCGTTGGCCACCCCCTGCCGCAGAAACACCCGCTCCGCGCCGTCCAGGATCGCGTCCCGGGTCTTTTGCGATTCTTCCTTGGTTTTCCTGGCCATATCCGCCTCTGAACTTTTCCCCAGATGCTACCTCAAATGATTAATTAATCAACCGTGATTGATTAATTAAACGGACGACACTCGGCGCGCTCAAGGCAAGGCGCGCCGGCCTGGCGTCCCTCGATCTTTTGAAACTCTTCTTAGGCACTACCCATGTCACACACAACGACAAACCACCGCGATCTGGACACGTTGCCGGTGTCCAAACTGTTCTGGCAATACACCATTCCCTCCCTGGCCGGCATGCTGGCCACCGGCCTTTACGTGGTCATCGACGGCATCTTCGTCGGCCACTTCGTCGGCAGCCACGGCCTGGCGGCCATCTCGCTGGCCTATCCGCTGGTGATGCTGCAAGTGGGCCTGGGCGCCATGCTGAGCATGGGCGCGGCCACCCGCATCGCCATCCTGCAAGGCGGCGGCGACTATGCCGCCGCGCGCGGCACCCTGGTTTCCGCGCTGGCCTTGCTGGCCTTGATCAGCCTGGCCATCCCGCTGCTGGGCCTCACTTATCTGGACACCCTGCTGCAATGGCTGCAAGCCGACCAACAGCCCGCGGTGATGACCGAGGCGCGCAACTACCTGCAATGGATGCTGGGCGGCGCGCTGTTCACCATGGGCCAGATGGTGGCCACCTATCTGCTGCGCAACGACGGCCGCCCGCGGCTGGCCACGCTGTTGATGGTGGTGGGATCACTGCTCAACGTGGTGTTCAACTACCTGTTCGTCGGCGTGTTCAAGCTGGGCCTGGCCGGCTCGGCCCAGGCCACGCTGCTGTCCGAATCGGTGGTGATGCTGGCCGGACTCGGCTATTTCTTCACCCGTCACGCGCGGCTGCGCCTGCGGCTCTCGCATCTGCGGCTGGACTGGCGCTACTGCGGCCCCATCCTGGCGCTGGGCCTGTCCAGCCTGTTGATGGAATTCAACCTGGCGCTGCTGATGTTCGCCCACAACTTCCAGCTGCTGCGCTGGGGCACGGACCTGAGCGTGGCCGCCTACGCCACCGCCGGCTACAGCGAAGCGCTGTTCACCCTGGTGGTGCATGGACTGGCGGTGGGCCTGCAGCCGCTGCTCAGCCACTCCACCGGCGCGGGCCGGCCGGAGCGCACCCGCGAAGCGCTGCGCTATGGCCTGCGCGTGACCCTGCTGCTGGGCGTGACCGCGCTGGCGGTGGTGCAGCTGTTCCCCACCCTGATCGTGCGCATGTACAACAGCGAAGACCAGGCGCTGATCGCCGCCGGCAGCCACGCGCTGCGCCTGCACCTGCTGGCCATGCCCTTCGACGGGCTGGTGATCGTGGGCATTCTCGCGCTGCAGGCGATGGCGCTGACGCGGACGGCGCTGCTGCTGACCGTGGGCAAGACCCTGCTGCTGCTGCCGGCCTTGTGGCTGCTGCCGCTGTGGCTGGCGCTGGACGGCGTGTGGCTGGCGATGCCGCTGGTCAACTTCTTGCTGGGCACCGCCGCCGCGCTGGCCCTGTGGGGCGCGCTGCGCCGGCTGAAACGCGAAGCCGGCGCGCCAGCCGCGGCGTGATCCATACCGTTCTCGACACAATGGCCGGATTTCCGGCCATTTTTTTTAGGCATTGGCGAACCGGTTCCAATTGCCATTGTCTATATCCTTCGCGCGCTCGCTCGCGCCTCCTTGCTCTCGCATCCCGCGCCGGCTCCCGGCCGCCCCCACACCTTGTCTTGTTTCGAGGTCGCGGGATCGCGGGCCGATTCGTATAGTGATAACACCCGTCTGTTGGCAACCACGCCGCGGCTTGACTCCACCCCGTCAATAACAAGGAAAACAATGTCTCTGACCACCATTCCCCGCTGGACCGTCGCCGCCCCGCTTGTCGCCTGGGGCGCAATCCTGGCCTCGTCCTCATTTTCTTCCTCCGCCTGGTTCATCGCCCTGCTGGCGGTGCTGCTGGCCGGCACCGTCTTCGCCGCCGTCCACCACGCGGAAGTGGTGGCCCACAAAGTGGGCGAGCCTTATGGAACGCTGATCCTGGCGCTGGCGGTGACGGTGATTGAAGTGGCGCTGATCGTCTCCTTCATGCTGGCCGGCGGCGAAAGCAAGCTGGCGCTGGCGCGCGACACCATCTTTTCCGCCATCATGATCACCTGCAACGGCATCCTCGGCATCTGCCTGCTGCTGGGCGGCTTGCGCCATCGCGAACAAAACTTCCAGCTCAGCGGCGCCAAGGCGGCGCTGACCGTGCTGGCCGCCATCTCGGTGCTGGCGCTGGTGCTGCCCAACTACGGCACCAGCGAACCCGGCCCGCTGCTGTCCTCCTCGCAGCTGGCCTTCACCGGCGTGGTGTCGCTGGTGCTGTACGGCGCCTTCGTCTTCGTGCAGACCATACGCCACCGCGACTACTTCCTGGTGGAAGGCAGCCATAGCGAGGACGAACACGCGCCGCCGCCGTCCGCCAAAGTGACCATGATCAGCCTGGCGCTGCTGCTGGTCTGCCTGGTGGGCGTGGTCAGCCTGGCCAAGCTGCTGTCGCCGTCGATCGAAGGCTTCGTGGAAGCCGCCGGCGCGCCGGCCGCGGTGGTGGGCATCATCATCGCCGCGCTGGTGCTGCTGCCGGAAGGCCTGGCCGCCGCCAACGCCGCGCGCGCCGACCGGGTGCAGACCAGCCTCAACCTGGCGCTGGGTTCCGCCTTGGCCTCCATCGGCCTGACCATTCCCACCGTGGCGATGATCTTCGTGGCGATGGGAGAGCCGCTGATCCTGGGCCTGGAAAACAAGGAAACCATCTTCCTGGTGCTGACCCTGGTGGCCAGCTCGCTGTCCTTGTCGGTGGGCCGCACCACCATTCTGCAGGGCATCGTCCACCTGGTGATCTTCGCGTCCTTCGTGTTCTTCGCCATCAGCCCCTGAGTTTTCCCGGCGCAAAACAAAACCGCCACCCGTTGCCGGCTGGCGGTTTTTCATTGGCGGACCTGGTTCTCAGAACCGGTTCATGATCTCGCGAGCTAAGGCGAGACAAGGCGAAAACGGCTGAGAAAGCGGAGTGTACACACGGTACATGAGCATTTCGAAGCCGGTACTCACCGTGTGACGCTCCACGACGCGCAGCAGATCGTGAACCGGTTCTCAGGCCCGCATCGCTTCCAGCACCTTGGCGCTGTCCACGATCTGCACGAACTTGACGATCTTGCCGTCGCGCAGCGTGTAGATGTGGGCGAAAGAAGCGACGAAGCCCTTGCCGGTGGCGCGGTAAACGCCGTGATAGAAGCCCTGGGCGATCACGTGATCGCCGGCATCGTAGAAGCTGTCCACCGCCGCGCGGTAGCCTTCCCACTCGCGGCCCAGCCGCTCGTGCACGTTCTTGACGATGGATTCCGCGCCGACATAAGTGCCGGCGTAGGGGAAGCCGGCGGCTTCGGTCCATTCCGCGTCCGGCGCCAGCGCGGCCAAGAGATTGCGGCCATTGGCCTCGGAATCGCCTTCATAAGTGGCGCGGACAATGTCCACATTGCTCAGGAGGCCCTGGCCGGGGGTGTGATTAACGTTCATGGTGTTCCATCCAAAAATCGGTTTGCTCATGCCCTTCCTTCATTGCGGCAACACACAGCTGTCCGGCCCGCAGACCAAGGCCTCCGTCGCAGCCGGGGCCGCGCTAGACGCGGCCTGGCTCAGACGGGCGCGCCAGGCGTCCGGCCGGCCCAGATAGGCGCCCAGGTCCAACACCGTCAGCTGGCCGTTTTCCTCCAGCGCCAGCGTGGGGAAGCCCTGGCCGCCCACTTGCGCCAACAACCGGCGGCTGTCCTGGAAGTGAGCGTTGGTGGCCGCGCCTTCCAAACGATGGAAAGCCGCGGCGAACGCTGCCGCGTCCAGACCGATGTCGGCGGCCAACTCGGTCAACACCTCGGTTTCGGCAATGCGGCGGCCTTCGACGAAATGGGCGCGCTGAATGCGGTGCAACAGCGCCAGGCCCTGGCCGGCCAGTTCCTCCGCCGCCAGCATCGCGGTGGTGGGCGGCGCGGAATCCATCACCGCGCCATGATCCTTGAGCAGGCCATCGAAATAAGCGGCGCCAAACGGCTGGCCGGACACTTCGGCGATGCGGCGGTCGTGCGGCAGCACGAACTGCCGCCACTCCGGGCTGACCTGGCGGCGGTTAGCCCCCACCATCATGCCGCCACCGTGAAATTCCACCGCCAAGCCCGGCACGGCGCGCGCAATCTCCAGCAAGGGCGCGGCGCCGTAGCACCAGCCGCACAGCGGATCAAAAATATAGTGCAAAGTCGCAGCGGACATAGCGGTTTCCTTTCTTGCGCCGCCCGCGACGCGGGCGGCCATACATTCAAATCATCAGACGTAGCAAGCATCAAGGGCGGCAAACGAATCCTGAGCCAAGGCGCGCCGACGCCGGCAGCACATGGAGTACGGCAAGTCGGCCCCGCGCGGCATCAGGACTTTCGCTGGCTGCCCTCAGAGCCTTATTGCGGCCACTTCATCTCGCCCTTCAACACCTTGGCGCTCAGCTCCAGATCGGACACGCCGTCCAGCTTCGGATAACGCTGCTTCATCGCCGTCACCAGCTCGGCCGAATTCTTGGCCTTGGGCAGTTCCGCTTCCAGCGTCTTCAGGTAGTCGCTGGTGAACTTCACCGAAGCCAGGGTATGCGGCGCGTTGTTCAGGAAATGGCCAGGCACCACGACCTTGGGCTTCAGCGCTTGCAGGTTCTTCAAGGACTTCTGCCAGTCGGCGCGGTCTTTCGGGGTTTGGGTGTCCGCGGTCCAGACATGCATATTGCCGTAGGTCAGCACGCCGCCCATCGCGGTCTTGATCGACGGCGCCCAGATATAAGTGCGGTCCGGGGTCGGGCCTTTCAGACCCATGACCTGCAGCTTCTGGCCATCCACTTTCAGGGTGTCGCCCTGGATGGGTTCCGGCACGATCACGGTCTTGGGTGCGTTATCCTTCAGGATCGGGCCCCAGTAAGCCATCTTGCCGTCCTTGCTGGCCTTGATCGCTTCAATGGTGGCGGCGGTGGCCAGCACCTTGACGTCCGGGAAAGCGGCCTTGATCACGTCCAGGCCAAAGTAGAAGTCCGGGTCCGGATGGGAGATGAACACCGTGGTCAGCTTCTTGCCGCTGGCCTTGACCTTGGCCACCAGGGCTTCGGCGTCGTTGCGCTGGAACTGAGCGTCGATCAGCACGGCCTCGCTCTTGCCGGTGACCAGCTCCGAGGACACCGGGAACAGGCTCTTGGCGCCGGGGTTGTAAACGTCGACTTTCAAAGCCTCGGCTTGGGCGAAGGTGGCGGACAACAACAGGGCGCCTGCTACAAAGCTGCCGGAGATGCGGTGTTGAATCATGATGGTTTCCATTTGAGTGTTTGGGATCGGTCGGCTTGGTAGCAAGCCTGATGTGAATCATAGATTGCTATTTTCGAATCAAAAACCGGATAATAAGCAATGGTTAGTTGCATAAATCGAGCAAATCATGGATAGGATCACCGCGGCGCAAGTGTTTGTGACCATCACCGAGCGCGGTAGCCTGGTCGCGGCGGCGGACACACTGGACATGTCGCGGGCGATGGTGACCCGTTACCTGGCGGAAATGGAAGAATGGGCCGGCACCCGGCTACTGCATCGCACCACGCGGCGGCTGAGCCTGACCCCGGCCGGCGAGGAAACGCTGGCGCGTTGCCGGCAGATGCTGGAAATCGCCGGGCAGATGCCGGCGGCCAACAGCGCCGACCCCGGCCAGCCGCAGGGCCTGCTGCGCATCAGCTGCGCGCAATCGCTGGCGCAGGACGCGCTGGCGGCGGCGATGACCGAGTTTCTGCGCCGCTACCCGCAAACCGCCATCGATCTGCAGATCAGCAACCGCGCGGTCAATCTGGTGGAAGAAAGAATCGACCTGGCCATCCGCATCACCAATGCGCTGGACCCCAATCTGATCGCGCGGCCGCTGGCCAGCTGCGCGTCGGTGATCTGCGCCGCCCCCGCCTACCTGGCCGCCCACGGCGCGCCCAAGCGGCTGGAGGATTTGTCGCTGCACAACTGTCTGACCTATTCCTATTTCGGCAAGAGCTTGTGGCGCTTTCAGCGTCACGGCGAGCAGTTGGCGGTGCCGGTCAGCGGCAATCTGAGCGCCAATGAATCCATGGTGTTGTTGTCCGCCACCGCGGCCGGCGCGGGCATCGCCTTGCAGCCCTTGTATTCCGCCGCGCCGCTGATCGCCAGCGGTCAGTTGGTGGCTTTGTTGCCGGAGTATCAGCCGCAGGAGTTGGGCATTTACGGTATTTACGCTTCGCGTCGGCAGATGCCGGCCACCTTGCGGGCGATGCTGGATTTTCTGGTGGAGCGGTTCGCCAGTGATCCGGCCTGGCAGGCGCGTACCGCTGGCGGCTGAGTGGAGGACTGTGAACGCTTAGCTGAGCCGAATATGGCAGGTGCAGCGTTTTTTAATGATTAATCTGTTGAATCCGCTACGCGGATATTGATTTAGGGCCGGTTCCGCCCGGCGAACGGGGAGGGGGCGGACCGCCGCCCCCTTCCAGCCCCCCTCGTCCCCCAGGACGCGAAACCCCGAAGAAAAAGAGGTCTGCAAGGCGCGGCTGAACTCGCGATTTGCTAGCGTCAAATCGCTCAAACAAAGCAGCCGCTTAAAACCTTGCAGACCCCTTTTTCTCCGGCGCGCCCCGAGGGGACACTTGGGCGCTACACGAGGTGGTCTATTTTTTTGGAAAAGAAGAGTGGTTTAGCGGAGTGAGTTATCTTGTGGATAACTTGACTCCATTGCCATTGCCTGTGGATAAGCCCTGTTTACCAAAAGAAACCACGTATGTGGCGTGCCCCAAGTACCTGCAAGCCTAACCTGTGGCTGCCCGCTCGGCTCCATCTCAAACCCGAGGTGCGGCTGAACTATCTACGTGCGAATCTTTGATTCGCTCAGTGATGACGCGCTAACGTCGCGCTACTCGAACAGGCACGAGCGAAGCGAAGTTTCTGCGTAGCTAAAGCCTCAGGCTTATCACCCGACGGCAGGCCTAAAAGGACTAGGGGCTCATCGCAAACATGGTTTCTTCTTGGCTCTTTGGAGATATCCACAGATCGGGTGAAATTGGCTAGTTACCCCCAAAAGGGAGCCACTTAGCCAAGTCATTGATCTTTTTTAAGAGAACAGACCACCTCGTGTAGCGACCAGGTGCCCCCTCGGGGCGCGCCGGAGAAAAAGAGGTCTGCAAGGTTTTAAGCGGCTGCTTTGTTTGAGCGATTTGACGCTAGCAAATCGCGAGTTCAGCCGCGCCTTGCAGACCTCTTTTTCTTCGGGGTTTCGCGTCCTGGGGGACGAGGGGGGCTGGAAGGGGGCGGCGGCCCGCCCCCTCCCCGTTCGCCGGGCGGAACCGGCCCTAAATCAATATCCGCGCAGCGGATTCAAAACCAGATCACTCAACAAGTAAGTCACGCTCAAGCAAAGCAACCACCCCACCTTGACCCCAAGCGTCCCCTCAGGAACAATCCCCACGTTGCCGCCAAAACAAGCGGCACACGGGATTGGCGTCCCGTCGCTAGCATTACCCCCAGGCCTACGCAGCGTGCTGCGTGGGCTGCTTTGCCATGGCAGTGCCATTCGGCAGGTGCGTGGGAGGAGAGTGCCATGCACTCGCCGGTTTAATGCTAGCCCGGTACGCCAATCCGCTCACGCGCCTGCCAATACCTCAGCCTCACCCGGCAGGTGGTTTATCTTGTGTCACAGCAGGAGAAACACCATGCAACACGCTCAAACCTTCCCCCCTCGTCGTCGCTACAAACTGAACACCCTGGAACAACAGGAAACCCTACTTCCCTTCGTCCACCTCTGCCCCGGCCGCACCTATGCGCATTACTGGCACATGCCCGCCCCCAGCAAGCATGCGCCCACCGACCACGCCTACGGCCGCGAATGCGCGGCCCACCTGCTGCAATGGCTGAAGGACAACCGCGCATACGTCGGCAAAGGCCTGCTCAGCCGCGTCGCGCGCGACATCGACTTTGACGACCGCGATGGCCGCGGTCAGTGGATGGGATTCTTCAACTATCTGGAAATCATGATGCTGCTGGGCGCCGACCGGGTCCGGGTCTATCGCCATGTGGATAGCCAACACCAGCTTTACCTGGCACAGGAACAGCGCTTCAGCCTGGAGGCGCGTTTCCGCCGCATCCGCTTGCGCAATAGCTAGCACACCGGGTTCGCCGCGCCGTGGGGGCAGCGCCTTCCCTCACGGCGCCGCCAGATAATCCTGCAGACACGCCTGCAAATACTCCCGCAAGGCCACCACCGCCGGCGACAACATCAGCCGATGCGGCGTCACCAGATACAGCGGCGTCGCCTCGGTCTGCCAATCCTCCAACAGCGACAGCAAACGGCCGGCGCGCAGATCATCCAACACGTCCAAACGCGATTTATAGGCGATGCCCAGCCCGTCCAGCGCCCAGCGCCGCACCACCTCGCCATCGTCGCTCTGGCGGCGGCCGTTCACCGTCACCTGCTCGCGCAGCGGGCCCTGGCTGAAACTCCAGCGCTCATGCAAGGCCGCGCCCAATACCAGCCGCAGGCATTGATGGCGGCGCAGTTCCTGCGGCGATGTCGGCCGGCCGTGACGCGCCAGATAGTCCGGCGATGCGCACAACACCCGCCGGTTGTCCGGCGCCAGCGGCAGCGCCACCAGGCTGGAGTCTTCCGGCACGCCGTAGCGCAGGGCCACGTCCACCGGCTGCCGGTACAAGTCCGCCACCCGGTCGCTGATCCGCAATTGCAGGCTCAGGCCGGCGTGTCGCTCCAGGAAAGCGTCCAGCCAGCCGCGCAGCCGGCTGCGGCCCAGATCCGACGGCATCGACAACGACAATTCGCCACTCAGCGCCTGCCGTTGCTGCGCCAGGGCCTGGCCGCCGGCCTGCAAGGCCTCCAGCGCGGCGCGCGCATGAACCAGATAACGCTCCCCGGCCAGGGTCAGCCGCAGGCTGCGGGTGGAGCGCGCCAGCAATTGCGCGCCCAGCGTCTGCTCCAGCCGCTTCAGCGCCGCGCTGGCCACCGCCGGGCTCAGATCCAGCTGCCGCGCGGCGGCGGACAGGCTGCCGTTGTCGGCGGCGTGGATGAAGACTTGCACATCCTCGATTCTGACCATGATTCTCAAAATATTTTTGAAACTGAATCGAATTCTAGCTGGCTTTTCGCTACAGCGAACAGGAATAGCATGGGCACCATCAAAACCGGGCCCTATCAGCCCGCCACCCTAATGGAGCCTGCCAAGATGAAAGCCATCGCCTATTACCAGAACCTGCCGATCGAGCACCCGGAGTCCTTGCTGGATGTGCAATTGCCCGAGCCCGCCATCGGCGAGCATGACCTGCTGGTGGAGGTCAAAGCCATTTCGGTGAACCCGGTGGACACCAAGGTGCGCGCCGGCGCGGCGCCGGAAGCCGGCCAGGCCAAGGTGCTGGGCTGGGACGCCGCCGGCGTGGTGCGCGCGGTGGGCGGCAAGGTCAGCCTGTTCCAGCCCGGCGACAAGGTGTGGTACGCCGGCGCGCTGCACCGCCCCGGCGCCAATAGCGAATTGCACGCGGTGGACGAGCGCATCGTCGGCCGCATGCCGCACAGCCTGGATTTCGAGCAGGCCGCCGCCCTGCCGCTGACCGCCATCACCGCCTGGGAGCTGCTGTTCGACCGGCTGCGGGTGCTGGACAACCATGCGCCCAGCGGCCAGAGCCTGCTGGTGGTGGGCGCGGCCGGCGGCGTCGGTTCCATCCTGGTGCAGCTGGCGCGCCAGTTGACCGGCCTGACCGTGATCGGCACCGCCTCGCGGCCGGAAACCCAGGCCTGGGTCAAGGAGCTGGGCGCTCATCATGTGATCGACCACCGCCTCCCGCTGAGCGAGGAGCTCAAGCGCATCGGCTACCCCAGCGTCGATTACGTGGCCAGCCTGAATCAGACCGAAGCCCACTTCAAGCAGATCGCCGCCGCCATCGCGCCGCAGGGCAAGCTGGCGCTGATCGATGACCCGGCGGCCCTGGACGTGCGCGAGCTGAAGCGCAAGAGCGTGTCGCTGCACTGGGAGTTCATGTACACCCGTTCCTTGTTCGGCACCGATGATCAGATCGAGCAGCACCGCCTGCTGAACCGACTGGCCGAGCTGGTGGACGCCGGCCTGGTGCGCAGCACGGTGGCGGAGCGCTTCGGCCGCATCGACGCCGCCAATCTGAAACGCGCCCACGCCTTGCTGGAGAGCAACCGCGCCAAGGGCAAGATCGTGCTCTCGGGTTTCTAAGAACCTGTTTACGATCTGCTACGCGTCGGCGGAATAGTTAGACAAGGGCGTTGAAAACCGCTTCGAAATGCTCATGTACCAACCGTACATACCGCTTTCTCAGCCGCAACGCCTTGTCTCGCCTTAGCTCGCGAGATTGTAAACACCTTCTTAGAACCTGTTTACGATCTTTTTGTAAGCGATAATGGGCTAGTGAAGAGA
>NZ_JAYSGF010000068.1:0-14330 GCF_041912965.1 Chromobacterium sp.
ACGTCGTGCTGGTACTGGCCGACGCCGATGGACTTGGGATCGATCTTCACCAGCTCGGCCAGCGGGTCCTGCAAGCGGCGGGCGATGGAGACCGCGCCGCGCAGCGACACATCCAGGTCCGGGAATTCCCGCGCCGCCAGTTCCGAGGCCGAGTACACCGAGGCGCCGGCCTCGGACACCACGATCTTGGTCATGCCCAGCTGCGGATAGGCGCGGATCAGTTCCTGCGCCAGCTTGTCGGTTTCACGGCTGGCGGTACCGTTGCCGATGGCGATCAGATCCACGCGGTGGCGCGCGCACAAGGCGCCCAGCACCGCCAGCGAGCGGTCCCAATCGCGGCGCGGCTCGTGCGGGTAGATCGTGGCGGTGTCCAAGAGCTTGCCGGTGCCGTCCACCACCGCCACCTTGCAGCCGGTGCGCAGGCCCGGGTCCAGGCCCAGCGTGGCGCGCTGGCCGGCCGGGGCCGCCAGCAAGAGGTCGTGCAGATTGTCGGCGAACACCTTGATCGCCTCGGCGTCGGCGGCGTCCTTGAGCCGCGACACCAGCTCCAGTTCCAGCGACAGGAAGATCTTGGCGCGCCAGCACAGGCGCACGCCGTCCAGCAGCCATTTGTCGGCTGGGCGGCCGGCGTCGCGCACGCCGAAGCGCGCGGCGATCAACTGCTCGTAGGCGGAGCGCTCGGTGATCGGAGTCTCATCCGGCTGGTACTTCAGCGTCAGGCTGAGCACGCCCTCGTTGCGGCCGCGCAACAGCGCCAAGGCACGGTGCGATGGGGTGGAGCGAATCGCTTCGCGGTGCTCGAAATAATCGGAGAACTTGGCGCCCTCGTGCTCCTTGCCGGCCACCACCAGGCCGGCCAACTCGCCCTCGCTCCACAGCTTTTCGCGCAATTGGCCCAGGAGTTCGGCATCCTCGGCGAAGCGCTCGATCAGGATGGCGCGCGCGCCGTCCAGCGCCGCCTTGGCGTCGGCCACGCCGGCCTCGGCGTTGACATAGGCGGCCGCGGCGGCGTTGGGGTCCTGGCTCGGGTCGGTCAGCAAGCCGTCGGCCAGAGGCTCCAGCCCGGCTTCGCGCGCGATCTGCGCCTTGGTCCGGCGCTTGGGTTTGTAGGGGAGGTAAAGGTCTTCCAGCGTGGTCTTGTTGTCGGCGGCGTAGAGCGCGGCCTCCAGTTCGGGACTCAGCTTGCCTTGCTCGGAAATGCTGCCGAGGATGCTGACGCGGCGCTCGTCCAGTTCGCGCAGATACACCAGGCGCTCGGCCAGGGTGCGAAGCTGGGTGTCGTCCAGGCCGCCGGTGACTTCCTTGCGGTAGCGGGCGATGAAGGGAACGGTGGCGCCGCCGTCTATCAGTTCGATGGTGGCGGATACTTGCGCCTCGCGGACGGAGAGTTCCGCCGCCAGACGGTTGGAAATGCTTTTCAACATCGGTTTTTATTCTTTCGAGTTGAACAAAAACCGCTACTCTACCGCCATCGCCGACAAAATCAACCGGGACGCCGCATCGGACGTCCCGGAACCGGCATTAGGTACCGGCGGCCACCGGCCGCTCCAGCCAGGCCTGGGCTTCCTCGGCGGTGTCGAAATACTGGGTGTGGGTATTGGACAGCAGGCCGGCGATGTGGGCGGCCAGCTTGATCCACACATCGCTGACCACCAGCGCCACGCGGCCGACATGGTTTTCATGCGCGCGCATGAATTTGACCTCTTCCAGCGCCATGTCCAGCGTGAAGTCCTTCAGCTCGCTCAGGTCCAATAGCAGATCCGGCTTGTCGCACTCGGACTGGCGCTTGAGCAGCGCCTCTTCCAGCAACTTGAAATCCGCCAGCGTGAATTCGTTGTACAGCGCCACGTCCAGGCCATAGTGTTGTTCGCGTATCGAGATCATGTGCTTCTCCTTTATGCGGTGTCGCTTTCATTTTAAGGCCGGGCAGCACTGGCGCGGCAAGCTTTTTCAGGCGGTCGGCGGCAGCGTCTTGAGCCAGGCGGCGAAGCGCCCGCGGGCGTTGCGGCAGGGCGAGGCGGTGTTGAACTGAATCATCCGCCCGCGCGTCCATTTTTCGTACCAGGGCCGGCCGTACAGCGCCTCGTCGGAGTAGCCCTCCACCAGCGCCTCCACCTGGCGCTGGCTGTCGTCCAGCAGCGCGCATAGCCGCGCCCAGTCTCCGATTCCTTGGCAATCGCGGTAGAACTTCTGCGCCAGCAGGCCCAGTTGGTTCCAACGGTAGCCAGTGTCGGGAAAGTCTATCGGCAAACCTTCCCGCTCCAGCCGGTGCCACTTCAGCACCAATGCCTGCCAGCCCAGCAGGTAGGCCAGCAGGTCCGCAGCGCTCATCTGGCTGCCCTTGGCGTGGCCGTCCAGTTCCGGCACGAAGGCGCGCTCCGGCGGCACCCGCGCCAGCACCGCGCGCAAGCGCCGGTATTCATCCCGCATCGCCGCCAGCAAGGCCGCCTTGTCCGCCGGTACCGCCATCGTCGCTCTCCCAGACTGGCCCGGCGCAGCGCCGGGTTTCGCTCCCAGCTTAACGCCGGCTGGCCAGCATGCCGCTGACGATGATCAAACCCATCGCCGCCAGGCTGGCGGCGCTGAGCGGGTCGCCCCACAGGCCGACGCCCAACAGGGTGGAAAACACCACGGTCAGATAGGACAGATTGGCGGCCAAGAGCTTGCGTCCCACCTTATAAGCGCGGGTCATCGCCAATTGGGCGATGGTGGCGGTGGTCCCCAGGCCCAGCAGCAGCCAGGCGTTCTGCAGCGTCACCGGATGCCAGGTTTCGAACAGCATCAGCAGCAGGCCGCCCAGCGTGGAGATCAGCGCGAAATAGAACACCACCTTCCACTCCGGCTCGCCCTGGCGGCCCAGTTCGCGGACGTGCAGATAAGACCAGCCGGCCAGCAGGCCGGAACCGACGCCGAGCAGGCCGGCCACCCAGGCCTCGCTGGACAGCGTGGGGCGCAGCAACAGCACCACGCCGACAAAGCCCAGCGCCAGGCCGGCCAGCGCCTGCTTGGGCAGGCGCTCGCGCAGCAGCACCACCGACAGCAGCGCCAGGAACATCGGCGAGGTGTAGTTGAGCGTCACCGCGGTGGACAAGGGCAGATGGGCGATGGCGTAGAAATACAATAGCATCGAGACATAGCCGATCAGGCCGCGCTGCACGTGGTAGCGCAGCAAGGGCGTGGCGAAGCGATCGCGCCGCCACAAGGCCGCCGCGCCCAGGGTGACCACGCCCATCAGGGTGCGCCAGAACACCAGCTCGGTGGAGGAGAAATATTCGGCGCCCAGCTTGACGAACACCCCCATCAGGCCGAAAAACACCGCCGCCACCACCATCCAGCCCGAACCCAGGCGCCACTTTGCACTAGTCAAACCACATTATCCTTATTCATTCTTGTTGAACCCTCAAGCCCTGCTTCAACGCAGGGCCGCCATCAGGCCGGACCCCACAATCAGGGCCATCGCCGCCAGCGACCAGGCGCTCAGCGGATCGCCCCACAGCACCACGCCCAGCAGCACGGAAAACAGCACCGTCAGGTAGCCAAAGCTGGCCACCAGGTATTTGCGCCCGTCCTTGTAAGCGCGAGTCATCGCCAACTGGCCCAGCATGCCGCAAACGCCGACGCCGAGCAGCGGCAAGACATTCTCCGCCGTCACCGCGCTGAAGCCCGGCCCCAGAATGAGCCAAATGCCGCCGAACAGGCTGGAAATAGCGAAAAACCAGAACACCACTTTCCAGGATGGCTCCCCCATCTGGCCCAGCTCGCGCACCTGAAACACCGCGTAACCGGCGCTGATGCCGGACGTCAGGCCGATCAGACCGGCCAGCCACTGTGCCGAGCTGAAAGTGGGCCGCAGCAGCACGACGATGCCGACAAAGCCCAGCAGCAAGGCCAGGCCGGTGCGCGGCGTCAGCCTGTCCTTCAGCTTGACCACGCACAGCAAGGCGAAGAACAGCGAGGAGGTGTAATTCAGCGTCACCGCGGTGGACAAGGGCAGCCGGGTCAGCGCGTAGAACAGCGCCACCATGGACGCATAGCCGACGAAGCTGCGCTTGATGTGGCCGCGCCAATGCGGCGTCAGCGGCGATTGCCGCCGCCAGGCCATCGCCGCGCCCAAGGTCAGCGCGCCGATGGCGGTGCGCCAGAACAGCAGCTCGGTGGAGCCAAAAGTGGCGGCGCCCAGCTTGACGAACATGCTCATCAGCGCGAAGCACAAGGCCGCCACCACCATCCAGCCGGCGCCCAAGCGGCCCTGGCGCAAACGCCGTCCCAGCCTCAGCGCGCCGTCGCGCCAGGCCGGCGTCATCGCTTCAGCCATTCCAGCGACAGGCAGATGGACTCCATCTGACGGCGGTAAGTCTTGAATTCGGACGCGTTGGCGGTGCAGCGCGCCTCGGCCACCCGCTTCTTGTCGCCCAACTGGAACACGTGCAGATTATGGCGGACGATCCACAAGCGGTTGGACACCAGGCGACCGTCGCGGTATTCGGTGACCAGCCGGCCGTTGCGGCTGTTGCTGCGCACGAAGTTGGCGGCTTCGCGGTCGCCATCCTCGCGGCGGTATTTCTGCGCCAGCCGCGCCAGCGTGTCGCCGCGCCCGGACTTGCGCGCGATGATCTGCACATCGATGGCGGCGCGCTCGCGCTGGTCCGCCTTGGGCGGCACCACCCGCAGTACGCGCTGGCCATCCACCACGCTGGGCCGCACTTTCCAGCCCGGCGGGACGTTGAAACGCACCCGGCTGGCGGCATCGGCATAGACGGCGGCCTGCGCCAGAGGGACCTGCAAGACCAATAACAAGGGCAAACAGCGAAAAAGCGTTTTAAGCATGGAATCGGGCAAACCAGAATAAGAAAGGCGCGGACCCCGTCCGCGCCTTCGCATTATGACACCGCAAGCCGCAGCTTAACCAGCCAGCGCCGCGCCCATCTTGCCGCGGTAGAACTCGTGGAAGTGCTGCATGCCTTCCTCGGTGGGCGATTGGTAAGGCCCCACCTCGCTTTCGCCGCGCAACCACAGCGCGCGGCGTCCTTCGTGCATGCGGTAGCAGATCTCGTCGTCTTCCTTGGCGGTTTCGAAATAAGCCGCCTGCTCCGCCTCGATGAACTCCGGCTCGAACCACACCACGTCCTCCGGGTAGTAGAACTCGGTCAGCACCGTGCACTGCTCCGGGCCGCGCGGCATCACCACGCTGACCACCAGCACGTGCGGATACCACTCCACCATGATGTTGGGGTAGTAGGTCAGCCAGATGGCGCCGAATTCCGGCTGCTGGTCGGCGTAGCGGCGGCGGACTTCCTCGTGCCACTTGCCATAGACACGGGAGCCGGAAGTGGCCAGCTTGTTCTTCACGCCCACGGTCTGCACATGGTATTGCGCGCCCCACTCCCATTTCAGGTCGCCGCAATCGACGAAATTACCCAGGCCGGGGTGGAAGGGATCGACGTGGTAATCCTCGGAATACACTTCGATGAAGGTCTTCCAGTTGAAGTCGTACTCGCTCAGATGGCTGGAGTGGTAGGCGTAGCCGTCAAAGCGCATATGCTTGGCCACGCCCAGGTTTTCCAGATCGCGCGCCACATCGCGGCGCGCGTCGAACAAGAGGCCGTTCCAGCGCGTCAGCTCGGTCTGGTTCAGCTTCAGGCACGGCGTTTCCGGGAAATGCGGCGCGCCCAGCAAGGCGCCCTCGGCGTCATAGGTCCAGCCGTGCAGATTGCAGACGATATGGTTGCCGTTGCCGCGGCCTTTATAAATGATGGCCTGGCGGTGACGGCAGACATTGGAGATCAGCTTGATCCGGCCATCCACATTCTTGAGCATCTTGCCGTGGCCCATCCAGTCCAGGGTCTGATAATCGCCTGCGTTCGGCGTCATCAGCTCATGGCCATAGTAGATGGGCGCGTCTCCAAACAGCAGCCGCTGTTCCTGAGCGTAATAGGCAGGATCAAAATAGGTATAGACGGGTAGCTGAGCAGCAGAAGCTTGAAGCAACTGCGCGGAAGCCAGATCAGACATTATTCCCACACCTCCGTGGTAGAAGATATAAGACCAGCCGAATCTCGCTTGAAACGAGTTTGCGGGACTATCAAAAACAATCAACAAAAACAAGGCCGAACCTTGCGACAGAGGGGCGGATTATGCCCCCGCCCCCCCACCGGGGCAAGCCTTTCCTCTCTCGCGTCAGCGGGTTTTTGGCGCAAAAACATCAGCTTGCGCGATCCAAATAATATTTGGAATGATATTTTTGATAGAAATCAACGCTTTATCAATAACATTGCATTGCAACATTAGAGTCGGTTAATTCGCGGTGCTATAATCGCCGCCATGGTCGTCGCCCTTGCGCGCCAGGCTTGGCGCCAACGCCCCATCTGGACTGTAGCCGATGTGCGGCCAGTTGCAATGAGCGCCGCGCAAAACCAGCCGCAGCCATGTTTCGCGCCAGTCGCGCCCCTGCGCTGACGCGGCAGTCCGGCAATG
Source organism: Chromobacterium sp. (assembly GCF_041912965.1). Classification (NCBI taxonomy): domain Bacteria; kingdom Pseudomonadati; phylum Pseudomonadota; class Betaproteobacteria; order Neisseriales; family Chromobacteriaceae; genus Chromobacterium; species Chromobacterium sp. Next base: position 6,475 of record NZ_JAYSGF010000068.1, read on the forward strand.
CTATACCGATTGGAATGCCTAGGCGGCGCCGGCGGGAAAACCCTTCCCGCCGCCACGGCCGCCTGCGCGGCCGCCATGGCGGAAAAATGCGGATTTTTGCTCAAATGCCCAATTTAATGATCTCGCGCGTGTTGCGCCTACAGCCAGCCTTGCCGCCTTGTCGGTTCGCGGCAGTCTATCGCGCCCGCTCCCGCCGCGCGCCACAGGAAAGCCTCTGAAAACATGCAAACCTTCTTCCTCGCTCCCATCGGCTTCAATGCCGGCCTGACCTCGGTGGCGCTGGGCGCCATTCACAGCCTGGAACAGGCCGGCCTGCGCGTCGGCTTCGTCAAGCCCATCGCCCAGGGCGCCGACCCCAAGGAGCCAGAGCGCTCCACTCATTTCGCGCGCGCCATCTGCCGGCTCAACCCGCCGGAACCGATTCCGATGGAGCGGGTCGAGCACCTGCTGTCCAAGGGTCAGGTGGATCAATTGATGGAAGAAGTGGTCAGCCTGTACCAACAGGCGGCCAACCAGGTGGACGTGGTGCTGGTGGAAGGCCTGGTGCCGGACCAGAAGCAGGTGTTCTCCACCTTTCTGAACACCAAGATCGCGCGCAATCTGCAGGCGCAGACCATCCTGGTCAGCGCCGCCGACAATCTGGCCAGCCATGAAATCGCCGAGCAACTGGAAATGAGCATCCAGGCCTTTGGCGGCGGCCAGGGCGGCCAGATCGCCGGCTACATCCTCAACCGGGTGCCCAAGGACCAGGACGCCCAGGACATCGCCACCGAGGTGCTGGAGAGCAGCAGCCTGATGAAAAAGGCGCGGCTGCCGATGCTGGGCGCCATTCCACACGAGCCGGAACTACTGGCGCCGCGCACGCTGGACGTGGCCAATCACTTGAAGGCGCGGCTGCTGCACGCCGGCCAATTGACCAGCCGCCGCGTGCGCACCATGGTGGTGACCGCCCGCACCGTGCCCAATATCGTGCACCTGCTCAAGCCCGGCGCGTTGATCATCACCCCGGGCGACCGCGAGGACATCGTGCTGGCCACCGCGATGGCGGCGATGAACGGGGTGCCGCTGGCCGGCCTGTTGCTGACCTGCGACTCGATGCCGGACCCGCGCATCATGCTGCTGTGCCAGCAGGCCTTCACCGGCGGCATGCCGGTGATGGCCAGCGAATCCAACACCTTCGATACCAGCAGCGCGCTCAATAATATGAGCTTGCAAGTGCCGTCCGACGACCGCGAGCGCATGGAGCGCGTGATCGAATTCGTCGCCGAGCACCTGAACGTGGCGCCGCTGAAGCAATACATCGGCACGCCGCAGGAACTGCGCCTGCCGCCGCCGGCCTTCCGCTATCAGTTGATGGAGAAGGCGCGCAAGGCGAATAAGCGCATCGTGCTGCCGGAAGGCAACGAGCCGCGCACGATACAGGCCGCCGCCATCTGCCACGAGAAGGGCATCGCCCGCTGCGTGCTGATCGGCCAGCGCGCCGAAATCCTGCAAGTGGCGGAAGCCCAGGGCGTGACGCTGCCGGAATCGGTGGAAATCATCGATCCCAACGAGGTGCGCGGCCGTTACGTGCCGCCGATGGTGGAGCTGCGCAAGAGCAAGGGCCTGAACGCGCCCATGGCCGAGCAGCAACTGGAAGACAATGTGGTGATGGGTACCATGATGCTGGCGCTGGACGAAGTGGACGGCCTGGTGTCCGGCGCGGTGCATACCACCGCCAACACCATCCGCCCCGCCCTGCAACTGATCAAGACCGCGCCGGGAGCCCGCATCGTGTCCAGCGTGTTCTTCATGCTGATGCCGGAACAGGTGCTGGTTTACGGCGACTGCGCGGTGAACCCGGACCCGGACGCCGAACAGTTGGCCGACATCGCCATTCAGTCGGCGGATTCCGCCGCCGCCTTCGGCATTCCGCCGCGAGTGGCGATGATCTCCTACTCCACCGGCTCCTCCGGCAGCGGCTCGGACGTGGAGAAAGTGCGCGAAGCCACCCGCATCGCCAAGGAAAAGCGGCCGGACCTGCTGATAGACGGCCCGATGCAGTACGACGCCGCCAGCGTGGAATCCGTCGGCCGCCAGAAAGCGCCGGACAGCGCGGTGGCCGGACGCGCCACCGTGTTCGTGTTCCCGGACCTCAACACCGGCAACACCACCTACAAGGCGGTGCAGCGCTCGGCCAATGTGGTGTCGGTGGGCCCGATGCTGCAAGGCCTGCGCAAGCCGGTCAACGACCTGTCGCGCGGCGCGCTGGTGGACGACATCGTCTACACCATCGCCCTGACTGCGCTGCAGGCGGAGCAAGGCGAATCCATCTAAGCCCAGCCTCCCTATCCAACCGCCTGCCGCCCGGCAGGCGGTTTCGCCATTCCGCGCAACAGCGCCCTTCCCCAGTACCGCCCTGCCCGTTCATGCCATTGCGTTAATTCAAACAATTGTTTTACATTGGAGCGCCATAAGAGCCGCACAACAACAAGCTGCGTCCGCAGCCGCGTCTACAACGCATCAGAGGGGCACTCCATGTCGATTCAAACCATCACCGAATGGTTCATCCCGGACCGCGTCCGCCTATCTCCGGAACAGGCGATCCGCGGCCGCACCGTCGTCGGCGTCGGCCTGCTGGCCGGCCTGGTGGCGCCGCTGTTCGCCGTCGAATACCTGCAACTGGGCCACCGCGCGATGGCCGCCGGCATCGCGCTCGGCGGCCTGGGCCTGCTGCTGGGGCCGCTGCTGCTCAAGCTCAGCGGCGCGGTGCGCTTCAGCGCGGAATTCATCACCAGCTGCATGTACGCGATGGTGTGCTGGATGGTCTACGTCAACGGCGGCATCCAATCCACCAGCATCGTCTGGTTCGCCGCCATTCCCTTCACCGCCGTCTTCGTCGCCACCCGCGTCTCCGGCATGGTCTGGCTGGCGCTGACCGTGGCCGCCATCGGCCTGTTCCTGTGGCTGAGCGCCCAGGGCCTGCTGCCGGCCAACCCGATTCCCCACGCGGAAATCCCCAAGCTGCAGGCCAAGTCTCTGGCCGGCCTGTCCCTGGTGGTGCTGGCGCTGGCGCTGGCTTTCGACAAGGCCAAGGTCAAAAGCTTCGAGAAACTGGAAAGCGCGCGGAGCGAAGCCGAACAGGCGCAGCTGGCGATGCGGCAACTGATGGCCCAGTTGACCCAATCCATCCAGGCCGCGTCCAGCGCCAGCCGCGACATCGCCGGCAGTACCGGCAATATGGCCGACACCATGGCCAGCCAGCGCGAACGCTCCGAGGACATGGTGGTGATCGCCCAGCAAATGGCGGTGGTCACCAGCCAGAACGCCGAGCAATCGGTGACCGCCACCCAATTGGCCCATACCGCCGGCCAGGCCGCCTTGGGCGGCGGCGCGGCGATGGACCAGGCGGTGCGCCAGCTGAGCAAGGCCGGCGAGGTGATCGCGCTGGCTTCCGGCCGGCTGGAACAATTGGGCGAACGCAGCGCCGAGGTCAGCGGCATCGTGCAATTGATCCGCGACATCGCCGACCAGACCAATCTGCTGGCGCTCAACGCCGCCATCGAGGCGGCGCGCGCCGGCGAATTGGGCCGCGGCTTCGCGGTGGTGGCCGACGAGGTGCGCAAGCTGGCCGAGCGCACCCAGAACGCCACCTTGGACATAGAGCAGAAAATCCGCCTGATCGTCGACGGCACCAATCAAGCGCTGCTGGCGATGCGCGACGGCAATCAGCAGATGCAGGCCGGCCGCGACAACTCGCTGGACGCCCAGCGCAAGCTGTCCGGCATCATAGGCGAAACCGGCGAACTGGCCAGCCTGCTCAGCCAGATGTCGCAGGCGGAAGCCAATCAGAACCAGGGTTTCGCCCAGTTCGCCAGCGACATCACCGCGGTGGGCGAATCCACGCGCAGCCTGTCCGGTGAAACCCAGGCCATCGCCGACGCCATCGCGCGGCTGGACCATTTGCTGGAAGATCTGGGCCAAAGCGCGCGCCATTTGCACGCGCAAAACGCCGCGGCATGAAAAACGCCGGCCTGTAGGCCGGCGTCGTCCTTTGGAGTGGCGAACGCCCTTACTGCGGCAACTCGCTATTGCTGAACACCTCCAACTGCACCTGCTTGACGCGCTTGTCCGCGGCCAGGCGCTGCTGCAAGGACAACAGTTCGGCCTGGGCCGGCGCGTCGAACACCACCACGCTCTGGGTGCGATAACGCACGCTCAGGCTGTGGTCGCGCGCCACCGCGGCCTCGTCGCGCGGCGAAGCCAGCTTGACCATCACCACGCCGCTGGCCTTGGACGGCGCCACTTCGCCCTCCGAGCGCAGCACATCGCCGCGCTTCAGCGTCACGCCGCCCTCGCTCGCCGCCGAGCGGGCGCTGACGCCCAGCGGCAGCTTGCCGGCCGGAGCCGCCTGCTTGTAATAAGTCTTGCCGTTGATCACCAGCGGCTGGCCGTCCGGCTTCTGCTTGAAGGACGGAACGTCGGCGGCCTGGGCCGCAGCGGCCAGCGCCAGCAGGCCGGCCAGAATCAGGGAATGTTTCATCGTTATGCTCCTTTGTGGCCGATGAAGCGGATGGACCAAGACCGCAGCGTGCCGGTGGCGTTGGGCAGGCTCAGCGTGCGCTGGCCTTGACCGTCGCGGTAGTCATAGAAGTACTCGGCGCCATTGGTGTCGATTACGCGCAGCCGCCATTGGCCGCGCGCCGATTCGCCGTAGAAGTGGTTGGACAGCAGACGCTGCTGATTCAAGCCATAGTTTTCATTCACCAGGCTGGTGCGCGGCGACAACAACACCGAGCGGGTGCCGGCCGGCGAAATCAGCTCCACCGCCAGATCGTTGGCGCGGCCGTGCTGCGCGTCCACCAGCACCTGCACCGCCTCCACCGTCAGGTCATCGGCATGATTGTACGCGCTCTCCACCCCGGCTTCATTGGCGTCGGGAATCGCCTTCATCACCGACACCGTCTGCCAGCGCGTCTTCTCCAACGCCGTCAGCGGCGTGTGGTTGCGGCCCAGCTCCACCGCCTTGTCCACGTCGATCAGGCCAAAGCCGTAGAACGGGTGGAAAGCGAGACCGGCGGCGTTGTTACGCCATCCCGGCAAGGCCTGGTAGCTGTGCGCGCCGCCCTTGGCGTCCTTGAACGCTAGCGTTACGCCCGGATGGTTGGCATCCACCTTGCGCGCCGATTTGATCAGCAAGTGGCGCACATCGCGCGCGCTCAGATTGGGATACGCCGCCATCAGCAACGCGAACGAGCCGGAAGCCGCCGGCGCCGCGGCGGAGGTGCCGTTCATGGTGCCGCGATAATCGCAGTTCGGATCCAGCGTAGTGCCGCCGTGCAACTGATTGGTGGACGGACGCAGCGTGGAGTTGGAACCGCGGTCGCAACCCACCAGATCGGTGGTCACCATCGCCGGGCTGGCGGTGCCGTACTCGCCGCCGGGCGAGGTCAACAGCACGTTGGCGCCCACCGAGGAGTAGGACGAGCGCACGCCGTCGGCGTTCAGCGCCGACACCACCACGTTCCAGTAGTTGCTGTTGTCGGTGGTCAGATTGGAATCCTGCATCGGCAGACCATCGTTGCCGGACTTGGCCAGGATGTAAGTGGGCTTGCCATCGCTGCCGGTGCCGGACTGGAAGCTGCTGAAAGCATTGCCCGCCGACTTGACGAATACCGCGCCCTTGCCGCCGTTGCTGCGCAGGCTGACGTCCTCGTGCGCTTCGTCGCGCACCCGCAGCGTCATATCGGTGTCCGGGTTGCCCGGAATCGAGCGGATCGCCGAACTGCCATAGCTCTGGTTGAACACGCGGGAGCTGGTGGACGACTGGCCGGCGCCGTCGCTCGGCGATTTGCCATGCGACAGCATCCAGCCGGCGGTGGTTTGCGCCTTCAGCCAGTTGAAACCGTTCAGGCTGGCCGACGGTGCCACGCCGCGGCCGCCCAGATTATTGAAGCCCACCGCGGCGGCGATGCCGGCCACGGCGGTGCCATGGCTGTCGGTGGCCAGGCTGGGGGTCGGGTCGTCGCTATTGTTGGCCAGGTTCTTGGAGCCGGGCACCACATTGCCCGCCAGGTCCGGGTGGCGGATTTCCAGGCCGTCGTCGATGACGGTCACCGTCACGCCGCGGCCCAGGATATTGCGCGAGTGGCTGAGCGCCAGGTTCAGATCAATGCCGGCCACGCCGCCGCGTTGCGAAAACGCGTTTTGCCCTGTGTTTTGCAAGAACCATTGTTGGGAAACCAGCGGGTCTCCCGGCTGCAAGGGCGTGGCGGCCTGGCCGGCCAGGGACGCCAGGGCCAACGAAACCGCGCCCACCGTGATATGGATACGCATTGCATCTCCTAAGTGTCGAAACTACGGTCGATTGAGAAAAACCGCCGTGAGTCCGGGGCTGCCACCCCATCGCTCCCGGCCATTCACAGCCGCCTGCCAGCGGCCGCGAAATCGCGTGGCCCCGCCGCCCGCGCCTGCCATCGACACCTGGACTCGATGTCAAACCCTGCCAAACGCAAGCCCGCGGCGCCAATGCCGGCCCGCCAAGCGACGGACGAAGCGGAGATTCCATCCGCCTTCCTTTCGCAACATTGCGTACCGGCCAATGCAGTGAACCATCAAAAGCATAAATGCCAAAGTCCTAGCAATTTTGATCGTATATAAAATTTTCATAATGCAAAATGCAATAATTCCCATTTGCAAATATGACATAAGCCCGTAACAAAACAGATAAAACCCGGTCTAAATCAACCGCTTACTCACCAAGCCGCCGACAGGGACAGGCACTTGGCCCACGCCGGGCAAGCGCGGCGCGGCCGGCTTTCGGCCATGGGCAAGGTCAGGATTTGTCAGACAAAAGCACTGAAAAGGGAAAGAAAAGGAACAAAAAAACGCCCCGGACGGGGCGTTTTGAATGGGATGCGTTTAAGGCGCGAGGTTTTAGTCGCGCTCGCCTGCAAAGGCCAGCAGCAATTGCAGCAAGCTGGTGAACAGGTTGTAGATGCTGATGTAGATCGACAGCGCGGCGGAGATATAGCTGTCCTCGCCGCCATCCACCACCACCTTGACCTGCCACAGAATCATCAGCGAGCTGAACAGCGCGAAAGCCGCGGAGATCATCAGTTGGAAAGCCGGCATGCGCAGGAAGATATTGGCCACCACCGCCACCATCAGCACAATCGCGCCCACGGTCAGGAAGTTGCCCAGGCCGCTCAGATCACGCTTGGTGGTGGTGGCGATGCCCGCCATCACGAAGAACACCAGCGCGGTGGCCGCGCCCGCGGTCATGATCAGCTGGCCGCCGTTGGAAAACCGGAACGCCAATTGCAGCAAGGGCCCCAACAGCAAGCCCATCAGGAAGGTGAAGCCCAGCATCAGGAACACGCCGGCCGAGCTGTAGCGGTTTTTCTCGATGGCGAACACCAAGCCGTAAAACACGGCCAGGATCGCCAGCATGCCGATGATGGGGCTGCCGGCCAGGAAGCCGAAATTCATATTGGTGCCGACGATGGCGCCCATCACCGTGGGGATCATCGACAGGCCCAGCAAGCCATAAGTATTGCGAAGAACCTTATGGCGTACCTCGGCCATACCGGTCGTCTGATAGGCCGTCTCAAGGTTCGGGTGCATAATTAAGCCTTTCTCCAAAGGGATTTTTATCAAATTGTACCGACAGTGACAGCCGCCGTGGCAATAAGTTTCCCGGCGGCCCGGCTTGCGCCTCGCAAACGCTTCGGGTATTCTTGCACTCCCTTGCAAATGAGGGCTTACGGTCTAATTTGCAAGCGGCATCAAAGCGAAAGTGGCGGAATTGGTAGACGCACTGGATTTAGGTTCCAGCGCCGCAAGGCGTGAGAGTTCGAGTCTCTCCTTTCGCACCA